>CAYYBN010000122.1:0-5840 GCA_964470225.1 uncultured Methylotenera sp.
TCCAGCATGGCTTGGCCTTGCTTGGTATGTGTGACCTCGGGGTGAAATTGCACAGCGTAAAATTTGCGTGTTTCATCGGCCATGGCGGCAATTGGCGTGGTGTCGTTGCTGGCGATGACTTTAAACCCGGCAGGCAGCTCGGTCACTTTGTCACCGTGACTCATCCAGACATCGATTAAACCGTGACCTTCAGCATTGGTCGCATCTTGAATATTGCGGAACAGGGCAGAGTGACCTCGGGCACGCACTTGCGCATAGCCAAATTCACGTTTGCTGCCAGCCTCTACCTTGCCACCCAATTGTTGCGCCATGGTTTGCATGCCGTAACAAATGCCCAACACCGGTACGCCAGCCTCAAACACCGCTTGCGGCGCCTTATCGGTTTCTGCCTCGTAGACGCTGGCATGGCTACCACTCAAAATAATGCCATCGGCAGCAAAGTTTTTCACAAAGTCATCCGAGACGTCACAAGGATGAATTTCACAATAGACATGCGCTTCGCGCACACGGCGGGCAATCAGTTGCGTGACTTGAGAGCCGAAGTCGAGAATCAGAATTTTGGAGTGAGACATGTGCTTAGCCACAGAGTGCACAGAGGACACAGAGGCAGAGAGTGGTGTGCTCTGTGTCCTCTGTATCCTTTGTGGCTGTTAATTAAAATGGTGTTTGTTGTGTGTATTCATCCGCATTAATCAATGCGATAGTTAGGTGCCTCTTTGGTGATTTGCACATCGTGCACATGCGATTCACGCATGCCGGCACTGGTGATTTGTACAAACTCGGCTTGGTTACGCATGTCCTCGATGGTGGCGCAGCCGACATAGCCCATGGAGGCTCGCAGACCGCCCATCAGTTGATGCACGACTGCAAATACGCTGCCTTTGTAAGGCACGCGGCCTTCAATGCCTTCAGGCACCAGCTTGTCGGCATTGGCCGTATTGTCCTGAAAGTAACGGTCAGACGAGCCTTTTTGCATGGCACCGATCGAACCCATGCCGCGGTAAGACTTGTATGAACGGCCTTGATACAGCTCAACTTCGCCCGGCGCTTCTTCAGTCCCGGCAAACATGCCGCCCAGCATGACGCTGTAAGCACCAGCGGCGATGGCTTTGGAAATGTCGCCCGAAAAGCGGATGCCACCATCGGCAATAAACGGTATGCCAGATTTTTCCAGCGCTTTGGCCACATTGCTGATGGCGGTAATTTGCGGTACGCCAACACCAGCAACGATACGGGTGGTACAAATGGAGCCGGGGCCGATACCGACTTTGACACAGTCTGCGCCATGGTCTACCAGCGCCAGTGCAGCCTCCGCGGTGGCAATGTTGCCGCCTATGACTTGCAGCTTCGGGTATTTGGTTTTGGCCCATTGCACGCGGTCCAGCACGCCTTGCGAGTGGCCATGGGCGGTGTCTACGACGATGGCGTCCACACCGGCTTCTACCAGTGCGTCTATACGCTCATCGGTGCCATCACCCACGCCGACAGCCGCACCGACACGTAAACGGCCTTTTTCATCTTTACAGGCCAGCGGATGGTCGGAGGATTTTTGAATGTCTTTAACGGTAATCAGGCCTTTCAGCTCAAAGCCTTCGCCCACCACCAGCAAACGTTCCAGTCGGTGTTTGTGCAACAACCCCATGATTTCTTCACGGCTGGCACCTTCCCGCACGGTAACTAAGCGTTCTTGCGGGGTCATCACGTTGCTGACGGCCTGGTCCAGATTGGTCTCGAAACGCAAGTCGCGATTGGTGACAATCCCCACCACTTTGCCATCTTGTAGCACTGGCAGGCCTGAAATTTTGTGTTGTTTGGTCAGTTCCATCACCTGACGCACGCTCATGGCCGGGTGTATGGTGACCGGGTCGATGACCACGCCAGATTCAAAACGCTTGACGCGGGAAACGCGTGAGGCCTGCATGTCAACCGACATATTTTTGTGAATAATGCCCATGCCGCCCAGCTGCGCCAAAGCAATCGCCATGCGCGCTTCAGTCACGGTATCCATGGCGGCTGACAATAATGGGATGTTGAGGGTGATGGTTTTGGTCAGTTTTGTGCTGAGGTTGACCTCGCGCGGCATGACGTTGGAATGGGCGGGAACGAGTAAAACGTCATCAAAGGTCAGGGCTTGTTGCAACAAACGCATGTGAATTCCTTATCTCCAAAACAAGATTATACCGATACCACGTCGCTTTTCAAAACGTGAGCCTATGGCTGCAGTGGTGTTGGCTGAATTGGCATAGTTTGTGCGTAGCCTTGTCTATCTGTAACCAATTGTCCGGATAGATTGCGCAATGCCCACTTTGCTCGTGATAGTACTGTTGTCCTTATGCTGGCTGCCATGCGGGGCATCGGCCGAAATTTACAAATGGCGTGATGAGAAAAATCAGGTGCATTATTCCGACATGCCCCCGCCAGTCTCGGTACGCGCACCTGAAAAACTGGGCAAGGGCACGCAAGCGTTCCCGTTGACGCGTTCAGATGCCCCCAAGCTAGACAGCAAAGATAGCCCAGCCATACAAGCCATTCCGAACAATGTGCAGCCACACCATCAAAACCTTAATCAGGGAAAACCGCCGCCAGCCAATAACACTGCTGCCAACGACAGCGATACGGAGCGTTTGAAGGCGCAAAACTGCGCTGCCGCACGAACCAATTACCGCAACTACGCACTGGGTGGACGCATGCAAACCGTGAACGCGCAGGGTGAACGCGATTATCTGACGGATGCACAAATTCAGGAAGCGCTGGCGCAAGCGCAGCGCGACATCGACGACAACTGTACCGACTAACTCAACATCTTGACCATTTGCGCCAAGATTCGGCAAGTGCCGCTAGCTGTCGCTCAGTTCACCACCGCCCTTTTTCATCACCTTGCCATCGGCTGCACGTTGTCTACGTACTTCCTTGGCGTCGGCAATCAGTGGACGATAAATCTCGACCCGATCCAGTGGCCGTAGCGCTGTATCAGCCTTGACCACTTTGCCAAAAATACCTATCTGCGTCTCGCTCAATACAATCTGGGGGAATTTCTGCAAGATGCCGGATTGCTCGACCGCCTGTTGCGCGGTGGTGCCAGGCATGACCTTGATGGGCAGAATGAGTTGCTGTTCAGGCAGGGCATAGGCCACTTCTACAGTAAAGCTGTCAGGGTGTCGTTCTGGCATGGGACTCTCTTAAGTATTTCAATCAACGCGTTTAACCAGTTTTTTTATACAAGCAGTCGGCCTGTTTCACAAAGCTGTCCACGAACGTATTGGCAATGTGGCTAAACACCGGCGCAATGATACGTTCGACCAGACTGTTGGCAAATACATAATGCAATCGAAACTCAATTTTACAGGCATCTTCTCGCAGCGGAATAAAATGCCAATGCCCGGTCAGTTGCTTGAACGGACCATCCACCAACTGAATATCCATGCGTGTGGGTGATTGCTTTTGGTTACGTGTAGTGAACTGCTGCTGTATGCCATGGTAGCGGATATGGATGGTGGCTTGCGTCACCGTTTCGCTGCGTTCGGTCACCTCACTGCCCCCACACCAGGGCAGAAAATTCGGATACGCTTCCACTGCATCGACGAGCGCAAACATGGCTGCACACGAGTGCATGACCAATACGTTTTTTTCAACTTGTGCCATGAAAAATAAGCGTGACAAGCTTTTAGGTTAAAATGCTATTTTAAGTGATTTAAGTGCGTAAGCCAGCGTTATGAGTATCGCGCAAAACAAAAAAGCGTTTTTCGATTATTTTATCGAAGAGAAATATGAGGCCGGTCTAGTGCTGGAAGGGTGGGAGGTCAAGGCCATCCGCGATAATCGCACCAATCTCAAAGAAGCCTACGTAGTCATTATGCGTGGCGAGTTATACCTGATAGGTTGCCACATCACGCCGCTGGGTGCGGCCTCTACGCATGTGCGTCCAGATGCCATACGTACCCGCAAACTGCTGCTGCACCGAGAAGAAATAGACAAGCTGGTTGGTAAGGTGGAGCGTGCTGGCTACACATTAGTGCCACTGGACATGCATTTCACACGTGGCCGCATCAAGATACAGATTGGCCTCGCCAAAGGTAAAAAACAGCATGACAAACGCGATACCGAGAAAGAACGCGACTGGAAGCGCGAGCAAAATGCGCTGATGAAAAACAAGCTTAAACGCTAGCCATATTTCAAGCAACACAGCCTGTCATCGCAGGCTGTGTTGCTTGAGGCTGACGAAATTCAAACATTCATGCGTCCGGGCTGGCGGCGCTGGCGAATCTCTAAAATATCAGTGCGAGGCCGCAGAAGCATGCAAGCCAGTGGTTTGTCGCACATACAACTCTGCCCATTTGGCTTCGGCACGGCGGTCACGGGTCAGCAGCGAGCCCAGTATGACCAGCAAAAAGCCCAGCGGAATCGACAAAATACCGGGGTTTTTCAGTCTGAACAGCGGTTGCTCCAGCCCGACCAGACTGCGGGTTTGACCCGTGTATTGCGCCAGATCCTCTTGGGCTTTTTGAATCTGCTTTTCTAGCCCCATTATTTTCTGCGCGAATGCTTCTTTTTCAGCCTCATTTTGCGATGCGGCCTGCTTGACTTGTAACTCGGCCAGTGTGTGCAAGGCTGAAGGTTTGGCCGGGCTGGCGGGTTTGGCGGCTTCCGCTTTTTGACATACGGCAAACATCTCGCACCACACACCTGCCGAGGCCATGGCTGGCGTGGCTGCTTTGGCGGGGCTGCCTTCCAGCACTTGTTGGGCATCAGCCACGGCTTTAAGCGGATAAGTCATGTTGGGCGACACCAGCACCAGCGCGATGGCGCTGCCAGCGCCGACCAACATGCCCAGCACAATGCCGGTGGTATTGCATTTGCGCCAGTACAGGGTCAGAAAAATAGCCGGTAAATTACTGCTGGCAGCCACGGCGAAAGCCATGCCGACCAGATGCGCCACGTTTTGCCCTTTCGCCAATATGCCGATGGCAATGGCAATCAGGCCGACCACAACTGAGGCGATTTTGGCCGCTTTCATTTCTTGGCTGGCGGAGGCTTGTCCCGCTTTAATGACATTGACGTAAATATCATGGGCTATGGCTGAGGCCGAGGCCAATACCAGCCCCGCCACCACAGCCACAATGGTGGCAAAGGCCACTGCTGCGACAAAGGCCAGCATCAGGTTGCCGTAAAAGCTGTCCTGCCCACCGCCCAGGTATTGCGCCAACAGTGGTGCGGCCATATTGCCGCCTTTGTCGATGCCGCCTATGGTCTCTGGGCCGACATGAATGGCTGCGCCAAAACCCAAAAACAGTGTGAGGACGTAAAAGCCACCGATAATCGCCATGGCCCACACCACTGATTTACGCGCCTCTTGTGCATTGGGTACGGTAAAAAAGCGCATCAAAATATGTGGCAAACCTGCCGTGCCAAATACCAGCGCCATGCCCAGACTCATCTGGTCTATCGGGTCTTTCAAGTACAAGCCTGGTTGCAGAAAACGCTGCCCCAGCTCGCTGGCAGACCAGCCTTCGGCCGATGGGCCGAGCAGGCGACTGACTTGTGCCTGTACGTTAGTATTATTGACCACCGCCTGCAGAAAGTCAGGCAGGCTAAAGCCATACGGCAGCCAGACCAGCATGACCAATACCAGTGAGGCAACCACCAGCAAAACAGCTTTAATAATCTGCACCCAAGTGGTGGCCACCATGCCACCCAGTACCACATACGCCAGCATCAATAGTCCAACCACCACCACGGAGACTTCGTAATCGACCCCTATCAGTGTTTTGACCAGTACGCCCCCACCCACCATTTGTGCGGTCAGGTAAAATATTGACACGGTGATGGTGGACAGCGCCGCC
>CAYYBN010000123.1:0-5834 GCA_964470225.1 uncultured Methylotenera sp.
ATACAAGAAGGTAACATTGGTCTGATGAAGGCCGTCAAACGCTTTGACCCTGACCGTGGTGTACGTCTGGTATCCTTTGCCATGCACTGGATCAAAGCCGAGATACATGAGTACATTGTTCGTAACTGGCGTCTGGTGAAAACTGCCACCACCAAAGCCCAACGCAAACTGTTTTTTAACTTGCGCAGCATGAAACAAGGCTTTGACACCCTGTCGCAAGACGATGTCAAACGCATTGCGCGCGAGCTGAATGTCAAACCGGAAGAAGTGTCCGAAATGGAGTATCGCCTGAACGGACAGGAAATTTCGCTAGATGCCCAAGTCGATGATGAGGGCGAAGATGTATATAGCCCAATCGCCTATCTGGAAGATGACGCACCGGAACCTTCTACCTTTTTGGAACACCGCCAGTCTGAGCAATTACAAACCGAAGGCCTGACACAGGCAATGGCGGCACTGGACGACCGCAGTCGCCGTGTGGTGCAAGCCCGCTGGTTGAATGAAGGTGAGAGTGCCACGCTGCATGAACTGGCAGCCGAATTTCAGGTCTCTGCCGAGCGTATACGCCAAATTGAGCAAAAAGCCATGCAGAAAATCAAAACACATTTGCTGGCAGTGCAAGCTTAATGCGGTCACTCTTAGCTTGATGGCTTGTTAACGCTTGCCATAATAAAATGGGGTGTTTTGCACCCCATTTTTTATTGGCGGGCATCGGCGGTTGTTTGCGATGCTAAGTTACCCTCTGCATCGGAACTGTCACCCGCATCTTTCGCCAGTGCGGCATGCAACTGCTGCTCAAACTGTTGCAGCCACTGTATTTGTATGCGGATGGCAGTATCCATGGCGTTTAATTCATCGATGCGGGTATCCAGATGGTCTGCTGCCTGATGGATGCGTTTGACACTCTCAATGCGGTGACGCAGCTGGATATGGTATTCACGCAATTGCGATTCCAGTGGCCCCACGGCTGCTGCCAGCCATTGTTTGGTCTCACGCTGTGCGGTTTCATATTCCAGCACCACGCGACTGGCCAAGGTTTCAAAAAACTTGCTCGTGAGTGTCATTTTTTCATGGGCAATCATATTGAACGTGGTGTTGAATTGCTCGCGATAAATACGCTCCAGTGACTGCATGGTGTGCCGATAACTGCGAAGGGAAAATGCAGGAGGCACGCTGACAGGCAGGCCACAGGCAGTTGCCAACGGTTGACTCATTGCACTCAGCATTTGATGCATGACTTGCACTTGCTGGTCCGCCTCGCGCATGGGCTGTTGCACAGCCACAAAAAAGGTATCCATTGCCTGCCGTAAACTGGAAGTAAACTTTGCTTTCACCATGGCCTCACGCGTGTCGCGCAAGCTGGCCTTAAGCCCTGACAGCGCCAGTAATTGCAATACCTGTGCTGACTGGCTCTGGAACAGCCGCTGCATCGTCTGCATTTGTTGTAACACCTGCTGAAAACGCTGTTTGTCTTTTTTAACTTGCCGCATCATGGCAGTGACTGCACCGGCATTTTTACCTTGTAAGCCTTTTAACTCCGCCAGTTGACTGGCAACGCCATGCTGACGGTGTGTCAATAAATCACGGTTTTGTTGCAAGCAGTCGGCGACTTCTACACGCACGCTGTCGCGCACGAGCGCCTGTTTGGATGGTAACAAGGCGCTGGATAAGGTCTGCTCCAGTGCCAGTAAACGGCTTTTGGCTAGCAAGGCATCGTCATGGGTCACGCGTGCTAGCAGCCCTTTTTGCGCCGATACTGGCAAAATCTGGTCGGCTTGCAAGCCCAAGGTGTGTGCCGTGGTGTCCAGTTGCCGCTGCAACTCGCGTTGAATGTCGTGCTCACTTTTTAGCGCATCCCACAGCCCGTCTATCTTGTTCAGCACCGCGATGCGTCCACGTTGTTTCCAGCGGGCGCCGCTAATGTAGCGTCGCCATACTTCCATTTCCGACTGGGTGACGCCGGTATCGGCCGCCAGAATAAAGAGCACGGCATGGGCATTGGGCAGCATGTGCATGGTCAACTCAGGTTCGGCACCAATGGCGTTCAGGCCCGGTGTGTCCAGAATAACCAGGCCCTGCGCCAGCAAGGGGTGTGGAAAGTTGAGCATGGCATACCGCCAGCAGGGAATTTCCACCAAGCCGTCATCACCTGTCAGCAATGACGGGGCACTGGCATGCGCATTGAGCAAACCCAGCGACTGGGCCTGTGCCGGCGTCACACGACGCGTACGGCAAAGCTCCTGCAGGGTCTGACTGACCTGTGCCCGGTCATGCGCATCGAACGGCAGTACATTCCAAGCGTCTGGCAGTTGCTGATAATCGGCCAGCGACATGGACTGACGGTTGGTTTCGATGGGTAGCAGACTCAGGCGGGTGGGCTGGTCTGCCTGATAATGCAGTTCGGTTGGACACATGGTGGTACGCCCGGCACCGGAAGGCAGCAAGCGGTGGCCCAAGCTGGCAAAAAACAGGGCATTAATCAGCTCGGATTTACCGCGCGAAAACTCGGCCACAAACGCCACATGCAGTTTATCGGCCTGCAGGCGTTGTAACTGTTGTTGCAAACGGGTCTGCAAAGGGACGTCTAACAACGCATGCAGTTGTAACCAGGCTTGATAGTCCTGCAAGATACGGGCAATGTTGGCGCGCCACTGCGCGTAATGATCAAACTGCTGACTAAGAGCGGGCGCTTGGGTGTTCATCACAGCGAGGTCAGGGGTCAATGGCATAGATTGTCACAGCAATACCTGCATTTAACGCCAAAACCGGCCTCAACGATTTGGCGAAAAACCATAGAAACAGGCCTTTGCTTGACGCCTGCGCATGCCAAGCCCGAGCGCATCTGCTATCATGCAGACACTTGTTTTCAGCCTTGTTTTAAGCAGATGTCAGCCATGAGCGGATTGCAGCCCGATACCCCATTACCCACCCAGATTGCTTTACATCAGGCCTCACGCCTGCTGGAAATTCATTTCGATAACCAGACCGAATGCATGTTGTCATGCGAATTTTTGCGGGTCTACTCACCTTCAGCCGAGGTGAAAGGCCATGGGCCGGGTCAAGAAGTCCTGCAAGTGGGCAAAGAAAGGGTGAATATCATCGCCATTGAACCGGTCGGCCACTATGCCGTCAAACTGGTGTTTGATGATGGCCATGACACTGGCCTGTATTCATGGGACTACCTGTATTATCTTGCCCAGCATTATGAAAGCCTGTGGCAAGACTATATTACCCGCTTGCACATGGCGGGACACACACGCGAGGACGCATAACATGCAAGCCAAGGACAACACCACCTATTTTGGGTTTGAAACAGTGGCCGAACACGAAAAACAACATAAAGTTGGCGCCGTGTTTCATTCGGTGGCTGCCAAATATGACCTGATGAACGATGTCATGTCGGCAGGACTGCATCGGCTGTGGAAACGTTTCACGGTCGATATCAGCGGCGTCGGTCCCGGTGACATGGTGCTGGATATTGCGGGCGGCAGTGGCGATTTGTCACGCCTGTTTGCCAAAAAGGTCGACACCCAATCTGCGAGCCAGCCCGGTCAGGTGATTCTGACCGACATCAATGCCTCCATGCTGGGCGTAGGCCGTGACCGAATGATAGATGCAGGCCTCAGTATTCCGGCTACCCAGTGCAATGCCGAACATTTGCCATTTGCCGATGGCCTGTTCGACTGCGTGATTGTGGCGTTCGGCTTGCGTAACATGACCCATAAAGACGTAGCGCTGGCAGAAATGCAGCGTGTACTGAAACCGGGTGGCCGTCTGCTGGTACTGGAGTTTTCCAAGGTCTGGCAGCCGTTAGAAAAACTGTATGACGCTTACTCGTTCAAGCTGCTACCCAAATTTGGCAAATGGATTGCCAACGACGAACCCAGTTATCGTTATCTGGCAGAAAGTATACGCATGCATCCTGACCAGGAAACCTTGCGTCAAATGATGCTGGAGGCCGGTTTTGCCAAGGTTGATTACTACAACCTGACTGCTGGCGTGGTTGCCTTGCACAAAGGGATCAAAGCCTGACCGCCGCCATGTTTAAACCATTAATACAGTTCGTCATTGCCCACCTGATGCAGCAAAACAGCTGGGCAGCACCCATGTTGCAACCCTACGCGCAGCACACGCTGTGTCTGGATTTTAAAGTGGCGCAGGTCAGCCTGACCATTCTTGAGCATGGCCAACTGGCGGTGGCCGCGGATACCGCAGTCGCCGATGCCACGCTACATTTACCTCCGGCACTGGTCATGCGATTACTTAGACAAGACCCGCTGGCACATTCGCTGATCAAAATTGACGGCGATGCCGGTCTGGCCGCCGAAGTGAGCAAGTTACTGGCTGCCATGCGCTGGGATGTAGAAGGTGACCTCAGCCGACTGGTGGGCGATGTGGCTGCCTACGAAGTCATCCGCTTTGGCAAGCAACAGTGGCAAAGCATGCAGAACGGCGTGAACGAAGTGGCCGACATGCTGGTGGAATACATGCAGGAAGAGCGGCGTTGGCTGGTCAGTCGCCACGAGCTTGAAACGTTCTACCGGGCGGTTGATGAGGCACGCGACCACAGTGAGCGACTGGCCGCGCGGCTCGAACGGTTAACGGCTCGTGTTGAACGAAACGAGGCTTAGCCATGCACTGGTTACGCTTTTTGCATATTGTTGGCGTGATGCTCTGGTACCGGGTCGATGTGTTTATCGGTCATCGTCACTGGCTGAGTCGGCTGCTGAATGCCCTGCTGTTTTGGCGTCATGCCCCTGCGCAACGAGCCATTCGGCTCAGGCTGGCGCTGGAACGTTTGGGGCCCATTTTCGTCAAGTTTGGTCAGATGTTGTCTACACGTCGTGACCTGCTGCCGCCCGATGTGGCTGACGAACTGACGCGGCTGCAAGACCAGGTCCCGCCCTTCCCCTATGTTGCAGTTGAGCAAATTTTGCAGGCCACCTTTGGTCAGCCACTACAACGCGTCTATGCCAGTTTTGAGGCCACACCGGTAGCCAGTGCCTCGGTGGCACAAGTGCACTTTGCCACGCTGCACAGCGGTGAACAGGTCGCGGTCAAGGTGTTGCGCCCCGGCATTGCACAGGTCATTCAGCGTGACATCGCGCTACTACGCACCCTGGCCTGGTGGGTCAAAACCCTGTCCAGCGAAGGCAAACGCCTGAAGCCGCAAGAAATGGTGGATGAGTTTGCCCGCCACACCGAACACGAACTGGACCTGACACTGGAAGCGGCACAGTGTACCCAGCTCGGGCGTAATTTCAGTGACCGCCGCTTGCTGGTGCCAAGCATTTACTGGGATTACTCATTTAAACAGGTCATGACCATGCAACGCATGTACGGCGTCTCGATCCGTGAAAAAGACAGCTTGCGCGCGCATGGCATCGACCTGACCAAACTCGCCCACACCGGTGTGGAACTGTTTTTCACCCAGGTGTTTCGCGATGGCTTTTTTCATGCGGACATGCATCCGGGCAATATTCAAGTCGTCACCAGCGGCCCGGACAAAGGCAAGTTTATCGCGCTGGATTTTGGCATCATGGGCAGCTTGACCCCCACCGACCAATATTATCTGGCGCGTAATTTTCTGGCTTTTTTCAACCGCGATTACCGCGACGTGGCCGTCGCCCATATCGAGTCCGGCTGGGTGCCCAAAGACACCAATGTCGAAGCGCTGGAAACGGCGGTACGCGCCATTTGCGAACCGATTTTCGACAAGCCGCTCAAAGACATTTCATTTGGCCGCACGCTGCTAAGCCTGTTTCAAATGTCACGCCGCTTTGGTGTGAACATACAGCCGCAACTGATTATGCTGCAAAAAACCCTGCTCAATA
>CAYYBN010000124.1:0-2256 GCA_964470225.1 uncultured Methylotenera sp.
CGACCAGATGGAAATGATGAAGGAATGACTGGTCCTGACGATGACAATGACTGTATTGGAAATCAGGTTGCCTATGACTGGCAGCAAGCCGACCAGAAAAGTAATCGCAATCATGGTTTTGGTGAATGGCAGATGTACCCCGCAGGCGGGCAGAATCAGTGCCAGATAAATGCCGGTTAATGTGGCATTGACCGCAGAGATTTTAACCTGGGCAAACACGATATTTTTGAAGGCCAGACCAAACAGATGGATGCGGTTAAGCAAATGCTGGGCAAACGGTTGGTGATGGCCATTGTGGCCAACATCATGCAAAGCCACCATGGCCCCTATCACCATCGCAATCAAAATTTGGGCAAAATGACGACCGGCCTCGGTGCCCAGCATTTGCCAATCGGCTGAATGCTCTCTGAGCCAGTCAGTCACCATGTGTTGCAAGGTAACAGCATCGTCTGGCAAGCGGTTATTCAACCAGGCTGGTAACACTGTGCGTGAGTCTTCAATGATTTTGGCCAGTTGATCAATTAAGGCAGAAAAGCCACCGGCATCGCTGCGTATCAGGGTCAAGATGCCCATCACCAGCGCCACAATTAGGCCGATGATGAATGAAGCAATAAACATGACCGCCAGCCATTTGGCGACTTTGCCCGGCAGATGCTGTTCGATAAACGGCGTGAGCACATGAATCAGCTCAAACACCAGCAGCCCCAGCAAAACGGCTGGGAGCAGTTTGACCTTGATGACCACCACCATCAGCAACAACATGAGGATGACGGCAGCCAGTTCAAATTTTTGTGTTTGCTGCATGGCAGTCTTTCTGAATATCAGGTGGCGTATTTTGCCTGTAATTGTCTGGCGGCGTCTATGGGTAATTGCACCACCACGCGTACCTCTTCGGCAAACTGCTTGTCGAGGATTTCACCCTGATTTTTTTGGACATCACGGGTCAGTTCATCAATGCGTTTATAACTGGTGACTAGCGGTATCTGCACCATTTCCACAAACGGCATACTGCCCGCCTGTGCCATGGCATCTTTGGCAGTACCGCCATAGGCGCGTACCAGCCCCCCCGTGCCTAGATTAATACCCCCATAATAGCGTATCACCGCCACACAGCAATTGACGTAATGTTGCCCATCCAGCATTTGCATAATAGGTTTGCCTGCAGTGCCTGCGGGTTCACCCGCATCAGAAAAGCGGGCGACAATGCCATCTGGCGTTTTCAAGCGAAATGCATAGGCCAAATGGCCAGCACCGGCATGGTCATTGGCAAACTGGCGTAAAAACAACGCCAACTCACGCTCGCTGTCGCAGCGCCTGGCACGGGCAATAAAGCGGGATTTGTTGATGGTCTGGTCAGCTTGACCAAATTGCTGGAAGGTCAACATCGAATGTGGCGCAATATAAGTAACAATTGGATTATGAGAGCCCAGTAATTCTTCCGCTGGCATCGACAGAAATATGCGCACTGGCCGGTTGTTTGGGCAAGCCCGGCATGGTCATGATGTCGCCGCAAATCGCCACCACAAAGCCTGCGCCACGTGACAGACGCAACTCGCGCACCTGCAAAACATGGTCAACCGGCACATTGCGCAGCTTGGCATCACATGACAATGAATACTGGGTTTTGGCGATACAGACTGGCAGGCGCTGCACCTCTGCCGGGAACTGGGACAGTTGCTGTTGCGCCTGCGGACTCAGTGCGATCTGGCTGGCACCATACAGGCATTGCGCGATGGTGGTCAGTTTGTCGGTCAAACTGAGCGCATCGTCATACAGCAGTCTCGCTGTGTGTGCTTTGGATGACAATTGCTGTGTTGCTGCAATTACCGCAGTGGCCAGCGCGGTCGCCCCGGCTGCGCCCTGCGCCCAATGCTTGCAGACATGCAGTGGATAGCCCCAATCCGCCACTGCTTGACTCAACAGCGCCACTTCAGCATCCGTATCTTGGTGAAAATGATTCAACGCAACTAGCACAGTCAGGCCGAATTGCTGATGCAGGTTCTCCAGATGTTTTTTCAGGTTGGCCATGCCAATGTCTAGCGCAGCTAGGTTTTCCTGACCAACATCGGCCACTTCGACCCCACCGTGGTATTTGAGCGCACGCAGGGTGGCAACCACCACGGCCACATCGGGGCGCAAGCCGGATTGTCGGCATTTGATGTCCATGAATTTTTCCGCGCCCAAATCGGCACCGAATCCGGCCTCGGTGACGACGTAATCGGCCAATCGCAGACCGGTTTGAGTTGCCACCAGCGA
>CAYYBN010000124.1:2266-5816 GCA_964470225.1 uncultured Methylotenera sp.
CAGCGAGTTGCAGCCATGAGCGATATTGGCGAACGGGCCGCCATGTACCAATGCTGGTGAACCGGCCAGGGTTTGTACCAGATTGGGCTGAAACGCATCTTTGAGCAAAGCGGTCATGGCGCCTTCGGCCTGCAAGTCACTGGCCAGAATGGCTGTGCCAGAGGCATCCACCCCAATCTGGATACGTCCGAGTCGGCGCGTCAAATCTTGCAAATCGGATGCCAGACAAAAGATAGCCATCACTTCACTGGCCACGGTAATGTCAAAACCGGTATGCACGTCATGGTCCAGCGTGACGCGGCGCAAGGCACGATCATTCATATCCATACACCGCCGCCAGCTAACCTGGGCAAAACCCAGTGCATTGCCATGGTAAATATGATTGTCGATTAAAGCGGCCAGCAGATTATTGGCCGCACTGATGGCATGAAAGTCACCGGTAAAGTGTAGATTGATCTGTGCCATCGGCACCACTTGCGCATAACCGCCACCAGTGGCCCCGCCTTTCATGCCGAATACCGGGCCTAATGAGGGTTCACGCAGACAAGCCAGCGCGTGATGGCCCAGGTGATTCAGCGCATCAGTCAACCCGATGGTGGTGGTGGTTTTACCCTCACCGGCCGGGGTTGGATTGATGGCCGTGACCAGAATCAATTTGGCACGTTTCGGTTTAACAGCCAGTTGATTGACCGTGGCCTGACTGAGTTTGGCCATATGGGGGCCATAGGCTATCAACGCCTCGGCCGTTAAGCCCAGTTTGCCAGCGACCGCCGAAATCGGTTGCAGGGTGGCCGCTTGTGCAATCTCAATGTCGGTTTGCATTGCTGAGTGTATTAACGGCGGCTGCGACTGCCGCTGCCACCGAGGATGGAGCCCAATACGCCGCGCACAATGGCTTTACCAAGTTGTGAACCGATGGCTCTGGCAGCGGATTTGGCGGCGGATTCGAGCACACTGTCCGAACGACTGGCGCCGCCGCCCAGCATACCGCCCAAATCAAAGCCTGAGGATTCTTCTGCCGCGGGCTTGGCCGACGCTTCTGTCGCTGCCGTGGCCTGCTCAGCGCGCTGTTTGAGTATTTCATAGGCAGATTCACGGTCCACGGCTTTATCGTAAACGCCCGCTACCAGCGATTGCGACATCAGTTGCTGACGCTCGGCCTCGGTCGCTGGACCAACGCGGCTTTCCGGTGGGCAGATAAACACTCGCTCGACCGGCGTCGGTGCCCCTTTTTCATCCAGAAAAGACACCAGCGCTTCGCCGACACCGAGCTCGGTAATCACCGTCGCCACATCTAATTTTGGATTCGCGCGGAAAGTTTGTGCGGCCACCTGTACCGCCTTCTGGTCACGCGGCGTGAAGGCGCGCAAAGCATGTTGTACACGGTTACCCAGTTGACCAAGCACCACATCCGGAATATCCAGCGGGTTTTGCGAGACAAAATACACCCCCACGCCTTTGGAACGCACTAGTCGCACCACCTGTTCAATTTTTTGCATCAGGATGGCGGGCGCATCGGTAAACAGCAAGTGCGCTTCATCAAAGAAAAATACCAGTTTTGGTTTATCCAGGTCGCCGACTTCGGGCAGCTTTTCAAACAGTTCAGAGAGCAACCAAAGCAGCAGCGTCGCGTAAACGCGTGGCGAGTTGAGTAATTTATCGGCAGCCAGAATATTGATAAATCCTAACCCTTTGCCATCGGTTTGCATCATGTCTTCGAGATTCAGTGCCGGTTCGCCAAACAACTGATCCCCGCCTTCGGTCTCCAGTTGCAACAGGCCACGCTGAATGGCACCGACACTGGCCGCGGAAATATTGCCGTACTGCGCCTGATAGGTGGCGGCATTTTCGGCACAATGCTGGGCCATGGCGCGCAGGTCTTTCATATCCAGCAACAGCATGCCGTTGTCGTCTGCAATCTTGAAGATGGCATTAAGTACACCCGCCTGCACTTCGTTCAGGTTCAGCATACGTGCCAGTAGTACCGGGCCCATCTCGCTCAAGGTGGTACGCACTGGATGGCCTTTTTCGCCGAACATATCCCAGAACATCACCGGATAGGCCTTGTTAATGTAATCGCTCAATCCCAGTTGCTGCACACGGGCATCCACCTTGGCGTTACCACCGCCCTTGAGCCCGATGCCGGACAAATCGCCTTTGACATCGGCCATAAATACCGGCACGCCGATGCGCGAAAACTGCTCGGCCAAGCTTTGCAAGGTCACTGTTTTACCGGTACCGGTGGCCCCGGCAATCAGGCCATGGCGATTGGCCATGCGCGGCAACATCACGGATTCTATGGTTTGATTTTTGGCGATTAACATGGGCTGCATGACAAGCGTTCACTCGATGGTTGAAATGTCATCCGAGTATAGGGGAAGGTGTGAAAAATCGGAAGGTGGCTTAGGGTAAAAACTTTTCACTGGCCGCAGATAGACGCAGATAAAACGCAGGAAAAGTGTTGATACAGGCCTTGGCCAGCAAGTGAACTGAAGCAACACACGCACAACAAAAATCCGCGTGCATCAGCGGCCAATAAATTTAGTCAGAAATCCCCGCGCCGGGCTTTTTCCATCAGGTCAATCAGCGCGTCCTCCAGTTGCTGGGCAGAAGCTTGGGCTCTGGCGGTGGGCTGTTTGATATTTTTCAGGTCATGCGTGGGTCGGTCCAGCCCCATAAACAGATGTAATTTGCCATGGGCATCCGGTTTTTCATAGATGGCCAGCCGGCATGGTGCAAACACCAGAAACTCAGGGTGATCAAGGATGATGTCTGTGCCCATGCTGAGGTTACAAAAAGCACGTACTTCCTTAACGCCTTGCGGATTGATGCCACGAAGTTGCATGTGTTCACCAATCGGGAAATTGGCCGGATTGACAAAATTCATGCCCTCGGACAAAGACTTCAGGCTATCCACCAGATCTTTGTAGCTGACATGGTCTTTAACTGGTACTTCGTAGATGGCATTGTTTAAATCCACCTCTGGCATGCCTTTGCCAATCACGCGAAACTGGCCGGGTTCTGCCATAGCCGCAGAACAGGTCATTATCACGGCCAATGCCAAAATGGTCTTTGTGCTTGATTTGCGATTCATCATATCCCCCATTGATGCATTGAAGCATAGAGAATATACCGCCACAGGTGACGGGTGTCACATTACAAATCCTGATGTACCAAACGTTGTACATCGCGTTTGTCATGTTGCGGACTCAACATGGTCATAAAATGAATCATGTAATCACGCAAAAAAGCATCTCGGCGCACGCCCATGTAGGTGGTACTGTCGGCAAACAAATGGCTGCAATCCAAGCTTTTCAGTGGCGCATCGCGCGTTTCATCGTAGGCCATATTGGCTATCAGACCCACGCCCAAGCCAAGATTGACATAGGTTTTAATCACATCGGCATCAATGGCCGTAAACACCACATTCGGCTGTAATCCGGCATCATGAAAGGTTTTGGATACCAGCGTTCCCCCGGTAAACGCAAAGTCATAGGTGATGAGGGGAAACTCGACGAGATCCACAAGACTGACTTTGGTTTTACTGGCC
>CAYYBN010000125.1:0-2508 GCA_964470225.1 uncultured Methylotenera sp.
TTAGCCATGGGTGCGGCCATTACTATCATGCACTATGTGGGGATGTCGTCAGCCCGCTTTATTGGTACCCCCGAATTTGCCACGCCGGTGGCAACTGTAGACCGCTGGTATTTGTCGCTACTAATAGCGCTGGGTGCTCTGGCTCTGGTGGGCATAATGACTGCGCAGAACATGCTGGCCAGACAACGACAACTAGCCCGCGAAATTATTTTTAAAGAGCGGCAAATGCGGGTCATTTTTCAAAATGCCATTGATGCCATTGTCATCACCGACCGATCAGGTGTCATTCAGACTGTAAACCGCTCTTTTGAAGGTTTATTTGGCTTTCATGCCAACTTTGCATTAGGCAAGCATGTTTCCATGCTGATTCCAGACTGGTCAGAGTTACCAGTGCCCAGCAAGCTAAAACGTCAGACCGACATCTCCGAGCAATGGGTCACCGAAACCAATGGCCGTCATGCCCATGGCCACGACATTCCGCTGCGTATCGCCATGGTCTATGTACAAGAGCATGAGCAAGACTTGTACGTGGGGTTTTTAATGGACATGACCATGTTCCGCTCACAGCAGCAATTACTGGAAAAACAATTGACCGAAGACCCACTCACCGGCCTCTCCAATCGCCGAGGCCTGCATCAGGTGTTGAGTCGTCTGCAAAATGACACGCACGATTTTCCAACCGGCATTATTTTGCTGTTTATTGACCTGGATGGCTTCAAAGCGGTGAATGATCAATATGGTCACGCTGCGGGGGATGAAGTGTTAATCGCCGTTGCCAAGCGCTTACAACCTGCAGTGCGACAAGAAGACGTGGTCTGCCGGTTTGGTGGGGATGAGTTTGTCATTATGCTGCGCTACATCGCCGAACCCAAATTGCTTGCCGAACGCGTGATCAAAAAAATTACGCAAGCCATCAATGCACCAATTGTACTTAGCCAAAACGTTACCGTACAAGTCGGTTGCAGCATAGGCGTTGCCTATGAAACACCACAAAATCTGCACGAGGCAGAAAGCTTACTGGAACGCGCTGATGGCGCCATGTATCAAGCCAAAAAAGCCGGTGGTAACCACGTCATCTACGTGCATGAACCCACGCCAGTTTGAGGCTAGCGTAGGCACTTCTCATACATATTTATTTACGAAAACTGGCCAGCATAAATCCGGCGCCAGCCACAATCAGCACAATACTCAACGCTTTGGGGATACTCACCTCCTTGGTCACCTCGGCTGATGCCTCAAAATTACCGATTTTGGCCACGGTTTCAGTACTGTTATAACTAATCCCCTTGTACACCAGCCCCAACACCCCGGCCGCCACCAACATCACCCCGATTATTAATGCCTTCATGCTTGCTCCTTTTTTATTAAATAAACGAATTAAACGGCTAAAAATCACTGACACTCAACATTAACCAAATGCAGCCTATCTCGCAATGCTTGTATCAATCTGTCATGCTGGATGTGACTAAGCGGCCCCATCGAATGTCTGCTTGACGGCATTTTTAAACCCATTCAAAGCCACAACGTTTTAAACCAGCCCAGTATACAAATCACGCCATTGATCATTGCTGTTTTCAATCAATTCAATTTTCCAGGCGCGGTTCCACTTTTTCAGCTGCTTCTCACGGGCAATCGCGGTCAACATATCCTTGCATTGCTCAAAATACACCAGATGATGTACGGCATATTGCTTGGTAAACCCATCCACCAAACCTTGCTTGTGCTGCCAAACCCGCGCAATCAAATCGCTGGTTACGCCGATATACAGCGTCCCACGCGGCGCACTGGCGAGGATGTAGACACAAGGTTGTTTCATGAGGATGGCTCGTCTTGTTTAACGTCAACATGGATTCCCGCGTGCGCGGGAATGACGGAGTTGGTGCAACCGGTTCTAAGTAATCTGTGTGATGAAATTGTTAGTGTTTAAAAAGCGTTTCGCTAGCAAACTACTGTAGCTTAGAGCGTACTCGAACATGTCCTCTATCTCCGTCATTCCCGTGAAAACGGGAATCCCTTCTAATTTAATGTTTGTCATTCGACAAGGACGGTTCCTAGTAGATACTGATAAAGCTCGCTCACCAATTTAATTAATGCTTTTTCAAGAAATCAGTTACAGATTGCTACTCAATAGTCCAAGCTAGTTGGGTACTCATTCTGTTGCCGCAAAATGCTGTTGAGATACTATAGTTTTGAGACTTTTTTAATATCAATAACCTACGCGTCAATCTGTTTTCTCAGCCAATTTAAGTGTTTAATTACATCGCTCATATTTGGAGATGTAATTAAGTTAATGCCAATTGGATATCTAATCACAAACTTATGGTGTAAAAGGTTTGTTTGAAATAACCAAAAAGTGTCTGTAGCTATTGCTTCATCTTCTGTTCTAGGGAACGGAGTTTTTGTTGGTAAATTATTCTTCAAAGCCATGTTCCATAACATTTCTAAGTCGTGACCATAAGGCTTTTTGGAGAGCATTTCCTGTGAGTATTCGTTCGGTTTTGACTTGCA
>CAYYBN010000125.1:2518-2907 GCA_964470225.1 uncultured Methylotenera sp.
TCAAGACTAAAGCCTGCTAACAAATTTGATGAAAATGTATGAGACTGATGGTCCTTTTCCTCAGACTCCAAGAGTGTTTTACAACTTCTTAAGAAGGCAAGACCGCTCGTTAGATAGCCTTGAAAGTCTGATGTGGGCGGAAAGTCAATATTAGGCGTAGGTAATTCAAGAAAAAAAGATCCGATTATGTCAGTCATAATTTCTTTTGGTTTTTCAGTCATCTTAATGCGCCCCCTCCCAATTCCCCCCCACGCCCACTTCCGCCAACAACGGCACCAACAACAGCGCCACCACCTGCATCAGTGCTGGTAAGCGCTCTTTCACCAAAGCCAATTCCTGCTCCGGCACTTCCAGCATGTTGAAGTGGCCGGCCCCCACCGTCTGGCCGA
>CAYYBN010000125.1:2917-5783 GCA_964470225.1 uncultured Methylotenera sp.
GGCACTTCCAGCACCAGTTCATCATGCACCTGCATAATCAATTTTGATTGCAAGTGTTCACTCACAAGCCATTGATCCACGGCGATCATCGCCAGTTTAATCAGGTCAGCCGCGGTGCCTTGCATGGGGGCGTTAATGGCGGCTCTCTCTGCGCCGTTTCTTCTTTGCACGTTGGCGCTGTGGATTTCGGGTACCCATAAGCGGCGGCCAAAGTAGGTTTCGACGTAGCCTTGCTGTTTGGCCAAGGCACGGGTATTTTCCATGTAGGCTTTGACGCCGGGGTAGCGGGCGAAGTAGCGTTCGATATAGTTAGCGGCGGCACCGCGTTCGATGTTGAGGTTTTGCGCCAGGCCAAAGGCGCTCATGCCGTAGATGAGGCCGAAATTAATGACTTTGGCATAGCGACGTTGTTCGTTATCGACGGCGGTTTTATCTACGCCAAAAATTTCGGCGGCGGTGGCGCGGTGGATATCTTCGTTGTTGGCAAAGGCGTTGAGCATGCCTGCATCTTGCGACAGGTGCGCCATGATGCGCAGTTCAATTTGCGAGTAGTCGGCCGAGACGATGTGGCAACCGGGGGCGGCGATAAAGGCTTCGCGGATGCGGCGGCCTTCGGCGGTGCGTACCGGGATGTTTTGCAGGTTGGGGTCTGAGCTGGCCAAGCGGCCAGTGATGGCCACGGCCTGATTGTAGTTGGTATGCACGCGGCCAGTCTGCGCATTAATCATTTTCGGCAGTTTGTCGGTGTATGTGGACTTGAGTTTGGCCAGACTGCGATGTTCGAGCAGCACTTTGGGCAAGGGGTGATCCAGCGCCAGTTCTTGCAACACGTCTTCGTCGGTGCTGGGGGCACCAGAAGGGGTTTTCTTCAGGGGCTTGATGCCCAGTTTGCCAAACAGGATCTCTTGCAATTGCTTGGGCGAGCCCAGGTTAAACGGTTGTCCGGCCAATTCAAACGCCTGTTTTTCAATCTCCATCAGGCGCAGGCCGATTTCATTGCTTTGCCGGTTGAGCATATGGCTATCAATCAGCACGCCGTTGCGTTCCATGCGTTGCAGTACCTGCATGCTGGGCAGTTCAATCTGGCTGTAGATATAGTCCAGCTTGGTATCGGCGGCCACTTGCGGGTAGAGCGCATGGTGCAGTTGCAGCGTGATATCGGCATCTTCGGCAGCGTATTCGGCGGCGACCTCGACGGTCACTTGGTTGAAGGCCACTTGTTTGGCACCTTTGCCTGCGACGCTTTCAAAGCTGATGGGCGTGATACCGAGGTGACGCTCGCTGAGCTCGTCCATGCCGTGGCCTTTGTGGCTTTCCAGCACGTAAGATTGCAGCAGGGTGTCGTGGTCTATGCCTTGCAGATGGATGCCATGGTTGGCCAGCACATGCATGTCGTATTTGAGGTTTTGCCCGACTTTTTTAATCTGCGGGTTTTCAAGTATAGGCTTCAGCTTGTCCAGCGTTGCTTGCAGGGGTAATTGCACCGGCGCATCAAAGTAGTCATGAGACAGCGGAATATACGCCCCTTCACCGGGCGTCGTGCTGATGGAGACGCCGACAATCTTGGCCGTCATCGGCTCCAGCGAGGTGGTTTCAGTATCCACACACAGCAAGCTGGCCTGTTGCATTTTACCTAGCCAGACATGCAGATCTGCCTCAGTCAACACCGTACTGTAATTGCGCGCCGTATTCGGTTCATAACTAGAGATCTCAGGCTGTTCTCCGTGTCTCTGTGTCTCTGTGGTGAAGGGTTCTGATATTTCCCCCATTTTATCCAGCTCCCGTTTCCAGCTTCTAAACTCAAAGCGGTCAAACAGGGTGTGTAATTTGGCTTTGTCCGGGGCCTGGGCAATCAGCTCGTTAAAATGCTCGCGGATGCCGATGTCGCAGCGGATGGTAATCAGTTCACGGGCAGTGGGTAGCCAGGGCAAGGCTTTGCGCAGGTTTTCACCTACCACGCCTTTAATCTGCGCCGCGTTGGCAACGATGTTGTCCATTGAGCCGTACTCTTCCAACCATTTGACCGCGGTTTTTGGCCCAACTTTTTCCACGCCGGGCACGTTATCCACGCTGTCGCCGATCAGCACCAGATAGTCGATGATTTTTTCCGGCGGGATGCCGAATTTACGTGTGACACCGTCAATGTCCAGAATGTCATCGGTTTTGCGAAAGGCATCGCGCATGGTATTGACCACGGTGATTTTGTCATTCACCAGTTGCGAAATGTCCTTGTCGCCGGTGGAAATGACGGTAGGAATGCCTTCGCGTTCGGCCTGCTTGGCCAAGGCGCCAATCACATCATCGGCTTCTACGCCTTCTTCGATAATCAGTGGCCAGCCCATGGCGCGTATGGTGTCAAACAGCGGTTCAATCTGCACGCGCAAGTCGTCCGGCATGGCCGGACGGTTGGCTTTATATTCAGGGTAAATGTCGTCTCTGAAGGTCTTGCCTTTGGCATCGAACACGCAGGCGCTGTAGTCGGACGGATAGTCTTTGTGCAAGCGGCGCAACATGTTCAGGACGCCTTGAATCGCGCCTACCGGCTCATTGGCCGAGTTGCGCAAATCGGGCATGGCGTGAAAAGCACGGTATAAATAGCTGGAACCATCCACCAGCAGCAAACGTTTCATGGGGCACTCTCTATCGTTCAAACAGTCTGCTATTTTACGCATTTCAACCGCGCTTCATGTAGACTAATTCGATTTAAGATGGTCTACAAAGTAGACGATTGTTCAATCCCGAGGAATCACAATGTCCACCCCTAAATTTCCACCCATGGTCGAACCAGAATTGCTCAATGGCGATTCTGCCAGCCATGAGTCTTGGCATGCATTCGAAATTATGTCCGAGTTTGTCGGTGCTACCG
>CAYYBN010000126.1:0-5777 GCA_964470225.1 uncultured Methylotenera sp.
CTAATCATGTTGACCATGGTTTCCACCACATTGACGTTGCTGGCCTCCAGGGCACCGCCTGCCACCACCACATTGGCATCGGCTTCAACCGGTTGGCCGTTTTGGGTGACAAACACTCCATCCTCCGCCCGTTTCAGGCTGTTGGCTGGCGGGTTGACCAGCTTGAGTCTGGCAATGGCGGTGGTGGCGCCCGGCGCGGTATTGTTACTGACCCCGGATAACGTGCCATCTTTACCGATGCTGATGCTCAGGTTGGGCGGAATGCTGATCGGCCCACCATCACCCATGACATTGAGGCCACTGGCCGTTTGCAACTGGCCGTTCTCGTTGATTTTGAGCGCACCACTGCGGGTATAGCCCTCGGAGCCATCGGCCCGTTGCACAGCAATCCAGCCCTCACCTTGCACAGCAACATCCAGCGCACGGCCGGTATGCTCGATACTGCCAGCCCGAAAGTCGGTGCCTACGGTGGCATCGACGACAAAGGCGCGTGTCGGCAACCCTTGACTTTGCACCGGCACGGCGCGAAAACTGTCGATTTGCGCCTTGAAGCCGGTGGTAGTGGCGTTGGCCAGGTTGTGTGCTGTGGTGGCCTGCTGCTCCAGTATGTGTTTGGCGCCAGTCATGGCGGTATAAATCAGACGGTCCATGTGTGCTTCCTATGGCTGATGGCTGAGCGACGCATTAACGCAGGTTGACCAGGGTTTGTAACACCTGATCCTGGGTTTTAATGGTTTGCGCATTGGCCTGGTAAATACGTTGCGCGGTGATCATGTTCACCAGTTCAGCGGTCAGGTCGACATTGGAGTCTTCCACCGCAGACGATTGCAACACGCCCAGCGAGCTGGACCCGGGTGCGCCCACCAGTTCGTTACCAGATTCAAAGGTCGCCAGCCACTGGTTGCCGCCCAGCGATTTTAGCCCGTTGGGATTCACGAAGTTGGCCAGTACCACGCGGCCCAAATCTTTGGATTGACCATTGGTGTAGCGGCCCAGAATAATGCCGTCATCGCCCACAGTAAAGCTGGCAATCCGGCCGGATGAGTAGCCATCCTGCGACAATTTGTTGACGCTGAAGGCTGAGCCGTATTGCGTGCTGGTGGCATAGTCCAGATTCACAGTGACTGTTCCTGAACCCGTGGCCGGAGTAAAGGACACCGAACCCACGGTGGAGTTGGCGCTGTCAAAGGTGCCGGTATTGGTAAACACCAGTTGTGGCACGGTGGCCGGGGTAATATCGGCACCATCGGCGGTGGTGTACACCCTCCAGGTATTGGCGGCGGTTTTGACAAAATAGTTTTGTACAGTATGTGAGTCACCGAGATTGTCATACACCGTAATCGCCGTTGAGTTGGTATAACTGGTTGGGTCGGTGGCGCTAAACGGGGTAGTGGTCTGGTTGATAATGCTGCTGCCTGAGTTCAGATTAAGCTGACCAGTGATTTGCGTGGAGGCTACCGGTTGCAGGTCGCTGGTGTCAATTTGGATTTCTACCGGCGTCGAACCGTTCAGGTTGGTGGCGCTGTTACCCATCAGGCGTTTACCGTCACTGGTGACGATGTAGCCATTTTTATCCAGTTGAAACTGGCCGTTGCGGCTATAGGTGATGGAACCATTGTTGCTTAAGCGGAAAAAGCCCTGGCCGTTAATAGCCAGATCTAGTGTATTGTTGGTGGCCGTAATGTTGCCTTGGGTAAATTGCTGGGCGACCTCGGCCACTTTGGTACCAATGCCAATCTGGCTGGCGCCGCTGCCATTCAGTGAAAAGGCAAACACATCGGCAAATTCGGCGCGTGACTGTTTAAAGCCCACGGTGTTGGCATTGGATACGTTGTTGCCTATGACTTCCAGCGATTTTGACGCTGCATTTAAACCACTTAACCCTTGTTGAAAGCTCATCGGTTGCTCCTGTGTTGTGAGTGCGTTGGATTAGAAAATTTCGACGACTTCGCTGGTGCTCACCGAGCTGTTGTTGCTCAGGTTGAGTTTGACGCTGCCAGACTGGTTAGACACACTTTGCACCTGCGCCACACTGAGCGCGGTCGCGGTGGTGTTGCTGGTCCCCAGCTTGGCGCTGACTTCGAAGGTGTAGCTACCGGTGGCTGCATTGCTACCATCATCGGTTTTACCATCCCATTGCAGCGCCATGTTACCCACCGATTGCTTGCCATAGCTGAGGGTGCGTATGGTCTGACCTGCGCCATTCTTGATATTGACGGTCACATTGTCGGCCCCATTAGGCAAATGAACGCCAAAATAGCCGCCGCTGGAACCGTTGGTTGCGTTCGCGCTGTTGTTGACACTGTTCCCAGCCACCAGTACGTTGTGACCTATCATGTTGGTGGCCTGATAGGATTGCCCCAGTTGCACGCTCTGAATCAGGCTACCCATAGTGTCGTTGAGCTTGTTGATGCCGGTGACCGTGTTTAACTGCGCCATCTGGCTGGTAACCTGCGCATTGTCCATCGGGTTAAGCGGGTCCTGATTTTTCATCTGCGTGACCAGCAAGGTCATAAAGCGGTCCTGCGCAGCATCGGTGTTGGTGCTGCCTGCAGTGCGGCTATTCATGGTATTTAGCAGGCTTTGCGAGACCTGATTTTGACTGTTGACGGTGCTCATGTCGGGTTCCTTTTAGAAAAGTAATGGTCAGGCAGACAGATACAGACTTACTGACCCATGCTCAGTGTTTTCAGTAACATGGACTTGGCAGCATTCATGGTATCCACGTTGTTTTGGTAGGCGCGCGAGGCAGAAATCATGTTGACCATCTCTTCGGTCACATTGACGTTGGGCATGCTGACATAACCGTCCGCATTGGCCATGGGGTGTTTGGGGTCGTAGACCATTTTGGCTGGACTGGTGTCTTCGATGACTTTATCCACCTTGACACTGCTCATACCACGCTGGCTGTCCTCAACCGCTTTGAACACGACCTGTTTCGACTGGTAAGGTTTGCCGTTGGCACTGGTGACGCTGTCGGCATTGGCCAGATTACTGGCCACCGTATTTAACCGTTGCGACTGCGCGCTCATGGCCGAACCAGAAATTTTGAACACATTAAACAGTGACATTAGGTTGCTCCTGAATGAAGTTTGCCTTGCCTTATTGGCCGGTAATGGCGGTGAGCATTTTTTTGATCTGACCATTAATCATGGTCAAGCTGGCTTCGTAGCGCAGGCCGTTGTCGACAAAAGCGTTGCGTTCAACATCCATGTCTACCGTGTTGCCATCCACTGACCCTTGTATGATGGGGCGGAACAAAGCATCAGCGCCAGCACCACCATTGCCCATGTGCAGGCTTTGCGTTTGTTGCAGTTGACCCGCCGCCACCGTTGCATTGCCATTGCTGGCCTGCAAGGCCTGGTTCAGGCTGCTGGCAAAGTCAATGTCGCGTGCCTTGTACTGCGGGGTGTCCGCATTGGCGATATTGGAAGCGAGGATTTCCTGCCGCTGACTACGTATGCGCAGTGCGGTTTGATGAAAGTTAAATGCAGCATCCAGTTTGTTGAGCATGTCATGCGTCCTTCTGCTTAAAGTGCTTAATGCCTAAAGTTTTGCCATGGCGGGTCGATAACCCATACAGACAGCCCCTTATCAGGCTTTAGTGTCGGTTTTCGCCGGCCACAGACTTTTTCAGTTGTCACCAGTGTACGCCGAGCGGGAGACACGCATAGGCCGATTAAGCGCGGGTTTTCCACGCTTATTCGTCATTTGCCATGTACGCGCGCGGGTAAAATGGGCTGCATGAATACACTGAGTCTGATGAATCCACGCCTGAGTGCACCCTGCCTGCTGGTCCTGTGGGGCTTGCAACACCCAGTGGCCACTGCGGCGACTGCCCCCATGGCGGATACCCACGCGCAAGTGGTGCAGACTGTGCGTCAGTTCATACAGGCACAAACGGCGGGCTACCCCGGAGAGGTGGTCATACAGATACAGCCGCTGGATGCCCGCATTAAAGTGGCGGCGTGTGAACAGATTGAAGCTTTTAGCCTGCCATCTTCGCGCTTATGGGGTAAAAGCCATGTCGGGGTGCGCTGCTTGCAGTTAACGCCACCGGCGGCGACCACACCCTGGACCTTGTATGTGCAGGCGGACATTCAGGTGTGGGGTGAATATGCGGTGCTGGCGACGCCGGTCAGTCAGGGTAGTCGCCTGAGTGCCGATATGGTGAATATGCAGCGCGGTGATTTAAGCAAAGTACCCAGCGGGGTGGTCACCGAGCGTGCCCTGTTGGAAGGTAAGCAGGCCATCATGAACATGCCGCTGGGCACGGTGTTACGCCCTGAAATGTTGAAAGCATTGCCAGTGGTGTTACAGGGACAAACCGTACAAGTGGTGAGCCGCGGCGATGGCTTTGTGGTCAGCACCGATGGCATGGCCATGCAGGCGGCGGCCGTGGGGCAACTGGTGGATGTCAAGGTCAGTTCCGGTCAAACCGTGAAGGGCATTGCCAAGGCCAGCGGTAAAGTGGAAGTGCCGTTTTAGCCAGTAAAACAGAAAAGTCGCTACAATGATTAAAGTTCAAACACAACATGCCGTTAATGTTGGTAATCGGTGAATGCAGATTCACTCTATGCACCAGCTAAAGAAACAGAGGCCAGTATGAATATATCAGACGCAATTAAAAAATTAGGGGTAGGGGTAGACAAGCCAGTACTGGATAAACCATCCAGCGGTAAAACGGCCCCCACCGGTGCTGACAAGGAATCTACGACGGTAGCAACTGACAATGTGACCTTGTCAGCGACCGGCGTGGCCTTGCAGGCCGACATTCGCAATAGCGAAGTGTTCGATGCTAAAAAGGTGGACGCCATCAAATCGGCGATTGCCCGTGGCGAATTCAATGTCGACAGCAGCAAAGTGGCGGATGGCTTGATGCAAACTGTACAAGACTTGCTCAAACCTCAATAAGCTTAAATCTTAACGTGGAGTTGGACTGATGCGCACTGATGCCCCTATCCGTTTTCAGGCCGATGCGGCCTTGGTCGCCCAACTGTTGCAAGCCTTGCAGCAAGAGCAACAAGCACTGATTGCCGCCGATTTGCCAGCGATTGAAGCCATGCTGGATGGGCGCAATGCATTGCTGCAATCCATCAGTATGGTGGCACAACAGCGTTATGAAGCCCTGGCTGCGGCAGGCTTTGCGGGTTCTGAAGCCGGTATGGCCGACTGGTTGGCCCAGCAGCAGGACACCCAACTACACCAGGCCTGGGCGGCTTTTCAGCAGCAATTGCAACAAGCCAAGGAACTCAACCGTGTCAACGGCCTGTTAATCAACAAACATTTTCAGCGCAATCAGGAACGGCTGGACAGCCTGCATGGCCGTCACAGCAGTCCGCAGTTTTACGGAAAAAATGGCCAAAGCCAAAACCTCAGTGGTTTGCGTGGCGGTTTGTCGGTATAAAGATTCTGCTTAAACTTCTACGCATGCAGCCTTTGAGCCTAGCGTAATTGTTCCAGCGCTTCCCAGCGCATCATTTTGTCCATAATCAGCTGGTCGAGTTCGTCCAGACGGTCTTGCAATTGTTTAATCTCCGCCGCCGCTTGCTTGTACACATCGCCTTGCGCAAACTGTAACTGTATGGCGTTTTGTTCGCTTTCCAGCGCTTCAATCTCTGCGGGCAGTTGTTCCAGCTCGCGCAGTTCCTTGAAACTCAGTTTTTTTTTGCCTGCCGGTGTCGCTGCGTTGTTGACTGTTTGTTCGGTGGTGACTGCCTTGGTCGTATTTGCCGCTACGCTGGCCTGATCGGCAGCACGTTGCTGGCTAAAACGCA
>CAYYBN010000127.1:0-5708 GCA_964470225.1 uncultured Methylotenera sp.
CATTGTGAAGGTTGTAAAGCATACTCAGGCTAAATTGTTCTGGCAGCGTAGTCGCCGCTGTTACATTGCCATTGGGCGCCGCTGCCTGAATTTGTGACAATAAAATGGGGCCTAAAATCGGGGTTGTGGTCAGTGCGTTATTCGGATAATCAAACTTGACATCACCTTTAAGTTTGAGGTCGATTTTTGAGCGATAGGCTGCGCCCAACCTTAGGGTGGGGGTGAGCTGATACATGGCACCCAGGTTAAAGCCGAATCCCCAGTCCGAACCTTTGATGGTGGCATCGCCTTCGCCAAAGGAGACAGCCCCTACGACTGGCACCGGGTTGAGATAATTGACGGCGCGGCTAAGCTCTGCGCGGGCATACAGTGCTGATACCCCGGCCCCCAACGATAACTTGTTACTCATGCGCAAAGCAATGGTAGGCGTGAAGCTGATGGTTTTCAGGTCTGAAGTTTGTGCCTGAAAACGCCCCATCCAGCCTTTGGCGTATTCGGTTTTCAGGCCAAACGGCGTATTCACCGCCAGACCTACCTTGATAGCATCGGTCAAGTCATATTTAAAGTATAGGTTAGGAATAATGGCAAGACTGCCGAGGTCACCACCTTCGCTTCCCAAGTTGTTGATGCCAGTGGCGTTTGTGCTGTTTTGATTGCGAAAATGAGCGGTGGGTTTAATTAGATTTAGTACATTCGAGAACTGGGTCCCTTTAAGATAGGTCATCCCGGCCGGATTGAAGTATATCGTGCTGGCATCTTCAGCCGCAGCACCGGCACCGGCAAAGGCATTGCCCAAACCACTGGCGCTTTGTTCAGAAAGTGCAAAACCGGCGGCCAGTGCGTTGTTAGCGGCCAGTACACAAAAAAAAGTCGTTCCCCAAAAATGCAGACGCAGCATGCGTAATCCCCCAAATCCTGTTTTTAATTTTGGCGGTGGGAAGTAGTGCGCGACTTGCCGCAATTAGTAATTGGTCCTCACCGCTTGCTGCCATTGTGCATCGGGCTTTAAGTCGAATGCAACACAAATACGCTCGGCATTGGCGGAAAACGGAATGGTGCGGTGAAATAATGATGACGGAAACAACACGATATCGCCCACTGCCGGTTTGATATAAGCGGTTGGAAAACGTCCGTGCAGTTGCGGAAAATCATCTCCATGCGTGCCGTATTCAAATGCACCTTCACGGTCATCTGCGGTGTCTGGCATGGCCAGATACACGGCGCCACTGAGCCAGCCAATTTCATGAATGTGGGCATTCAAATGGCCGCCTGACTGCATTTTGACGTACCAAGAACTGGTGAACTCCAGTTGTTGTGGAAAATGCGTTATCAGTGTGCAATTGGCTGACTGGAAGCGTTGCCGGTAGTCGGCAAACGCTCGTTTGACCAGTTCGGCCAGCGCTCGAAAGGCCGGCTCGGGCCGCTTGAACAGGTTGCCAGCCGATTGCTTGCCATTGGTCAGTCTGGCCTGTTTACGTTCGGCAATGTCGGCCGCCTGTATCGTCTCTAGCAAGGTTTGTAATAGCGGGCTGCCAGGGGCCAGTTCAGGGATGGGCGCATGGTAGACAAACTGTAGGCCATCCGGACAGAACTGATACGGGTCATGCTCGCCATGGTTGAGGCTGTAATGCGTCGAGAGGGTGGCGATAAATGGTGCCGTGTGCGGGCCTTGCTGCAATAACTGGTCACGTTTGTGTTTGAAGGTCTCGAATTGTTGCGCTCGGTAATGGCAAACCAGCACTCGGGCTTGCCAGTCATCCAGTTGTGATTGCTCAAAATAGGGAATCGCCTCGCTAAACTGTTTGGCCAGGTATAGAAATTCACCCATGTTGTAGTTGGCCAGTGCGTGCGCGGGATGCAGTCGCAGGGCCGCCTGATAATAGTCGACCGCTTTGGGCATGTCCCCGAGGTCACGCCAGATTTCGCCCAGGTTGTTTAAAGCGTCGGTGTAATTGGGGAACAGCGCCAGTGCCTGTGTGTAACTGGCTACGGCCTCCTGTAACTGGCCTTTGTCGCGCAGCACAGTGCCCAGGTTAAAGTGTCCGCGTGCATCGTTCGGTTGAATCGCCAGTCCGGTTTTGTAGCACGCAATCGCCTCATCGAACAGGCCCTGTCGTTGCAGCAGCGTGCCCAAATTGCCATGCGCTTCAAAAAAGCGTGGATTCAGCTTAATCGCCTTGCGGTAAGCCTGTTCGGCCTCGGCCCAGCGCTGCAAATGCGTATAGACAATGGCAACATTGAACCACAACTCGGCAACGCCTGGGTTTAAGGCCAGCGCCTGCTGGTATGCGTTGGCCGCTGCGGCATACTGTTGTGACTGGTCGAGTGCCAGCGCCAGCACGTGATGGAGCACAAACTCGCGTGGAAAGCGTTGCAGCAGCTGTTGTGCCTGATGGATGGCCGCTGGCAATTGGCCATTATTGAGTAACTGGATTAATGCTTGAATGTCGCGTGGAGTTGGACTGGCCATGGGCAGTGTTCTTTCGTTGGCTAGGCATGAAATCAGGCAGCACCTGGGCTTACCTGAACCCGGTGTGATAAGCGGGTGAGCAGGCGCAGGGCGATGTTAGGCTCTTGTTGCAGCAAGCTGTCCAGCGCGCTGCGCTCAATGTTGAGTACGGTTGTGTCGGGCGTACTGACGATGGCATGGGCACTGGCCGGTTGTGCTGAAAACAGCGCAATCTCACCAAAAAAATCACCACCTTTGAGGATGCGTATCACCACTTTCTGCCCATTAGCCGACTCTGAGACTAACTGTACAGTGCCATTGACCACCATATAATAGCGGCTATTCGGCTCGCCCTGAGTCATCAGGCGGTCACCGGGCTGATATTGGTTGCCATAACGACGAACCAAAGCTTGCAGGTAATGTTGCTGGTTAGGGGTGTCGTCAAAGAGCCCCTTGAGCAGCAGGATGTCTTTTTGTCGCAGGGTCACCAGTAATTCAACTCCGAGCAGAAATATGGCGAAATTTAGATACAGCCAGGTGATGGAAACGAACATGGCTTTCATGCTGCCAAACACAGCACCGAAATGCTCGTTGAGTCGCAAAAACAGGCCAAAGGCTGGGCGCATAAGCAGCCACAGACTGGCGGTGACCAATGCAGACAGCCATAAATGCCGCCATGGCAAGGTCAAAGGACAAAATGCGCGATAAAACAATGCAATCAATGCCGTGACAAGTGCCAGTGACAAACAACTGCCAACCAGCTGCAAGGTCATGGCCGGTAAATGCTTGGCCAGAAATACCACCACCGACTGCAGCATAAACCCAGCCGCCGTGAATAGAAAAAACACCATCAGTACGCCCAGTACTGCCAGAACATCACGCATTTTCTTCAGCCAAAACGCTTGCTCATCCTGTCGGCTGGAAATCAGATAGAAGCTGGCGCGCATATGGGTGGCCAGTGGTGTGATGGTCCATAACAGCAGCACAAAGCCTAATACCCCCCAGGCGGCACGGGTTTGGGTGTTCTGATAGACCTCAACCATGATGCGTTGACTGAATTCGGGCAACAGATTGCTGGTGAGGATGGCCAGTTTGACGATGGCGTAGTCGGACGAATAGACCAGATGACTAAGTAAAAAGAAAATCAGCACGATCAGCGGAATCAGCGCAAACAGGGCATAGAACGACAGTGCAGCCGAGAGTCCGAGCAGATTGTGCCTTGCTACCCCTTGCAAGGTAGTGCGCAACACAAACCATGGCGCCTGATAGGCGGCAGCCGATACCTGTTGTTGCAGGTGTTGCCATGGCGTCAGTTCAACATGGGGGCCAGCAACATGGGCCTGTGCATCCTGTACTTGGGCAGCATGTAGCCGGGCAAAAGGAGAGCGCATAGCCATACAGCAAAAATAGAGAGTCAATACAATATAGCAAACTTTAGCATCACTGACTTATTCAACAGGCAATGGCGTTGCTCAGGGGGTAAGACTTTTAAACGTCTCGGTAGCTGCCACCAGTGCCTGCATGGTGCCCGTCTCCATGGCCGAGTGGCCGGCATCGGGCACCATCACCAGTTTTGCGTGAGGCAGTGCCTGACTCAGTGCCCAAGCCGTGACGGGTGGACATACCATGTCGTAACGACCTTGCACTATGATTGTAGGAATATTGGCTAACTGCTGGGTGGCTTGTTGTAACAAAGCGTTGCCATCCACAAAACAGGCATGTTGTATATAGTGTATCTGTACCCTGGCGCGGGCCAGTTCTACCTCACCTTGCGTCTCGCTGGTCTCTGCTTGCGGTATCAGACGCATGATACTCGATTCAAACTGGTTCCAGCGGATAGCGGCCGGAATACTTATGCCCTTGTCCGTTGCGAACACACGCTTGCCATAAGCATGTAGCGGGTCATGTTGCTCGTTTTCAGGCAGCCCCGATAACAGATGTTGCCAGGCTTCGGGGAAAAACAGACTGACTTGCCCAAGAAACCAGTTTAGCTCCACAGCCCGGCTAAGAAAAATACCGCGTAGCGTTAGGCTAGTTACCGCTTCTGGATGTTTACAAGCATAGGCCAGTGCCAACGTGCTGCCCCACGACCCGCCAAACACATGCCAGCGTGAAATGCCTAAATGTAACCGAATCGTTTCAATATCACTTACCAAATCATGTGTTGTGTTTTGTAGTGTTTCTCCGGCAGGAATACTGCGCCCACAACCGCGTTGGTCAAAAAGCACGATTCGGTAAACATTCGGGTCAAAAAAACGGCGTTGTCCAGCATTACAGCCGCTGCCAGGCCCGCCATGCAAAAATAACACCGGGATACCATCATCGCGACCACACTGTTCAATATAAATGTGATGCAATCTATCTACTTGTAACAACTCTGTTTGAAAAGGAGAAATTTCTGGATAAAGCGAAAACGAAGTCATCATGAAATTTTTGTTTAACTCATTGATTAATATGAAAAACTAATTTTGTTCCCTGAAATAAAAAAAAACGAACAAAAAATTTAATGGAAATTGTAACTAATTTGTAACGAAACTGTTGCAATTGAAAATAAAATGTTCTATATTGCAATCCTCACATGCAAATGTGAATAAAGCAAATCAAATAGAGTATATGTTATGCCTAATGACAATACTCTAAATGATTGCTTAAATTTAACCCTTAGTTTCAACTTTGGAGATCAATATGCAAGTTAACAAAATCAAACTGGCTCTGGGTCTGGTTGCTGCAATGCCTTTGGTTGCATCTGCTGCTGCTGACCAAGAAGCTGCGATTGCTAATGCTAATAACTGGGCTGCACCACGTCAGAACTACACAAACCAGGCATACAGCACACTGGCACAAATTAACAAAGGCAACGTTAAAAACCTGAAAGCCGCATGGACTTTCGCAACAGGTGTTAACCGTGGCCACGAAGGTTCTCCACTGGTTATCGGCAGCACAATGTACGTGCACACCGCTTTCCCAAACAACGTATATGCGTTGGACCTGAACGACAACCAGAAAATCATCTGGTCTTATTTCCCTAAACAAGACCCAAGCGTACAAGCTGTTCTGTGCTGCGATAACGTATCTCGTGGTCTGGGCTTCGGCGATGGCAAAATCTACCTGCAACAGAATGATGGTATGTTGGTAGCTTTGGATGCCAAAACTGGTGCTAAAGTTTGGGAAGTTAAAAACACTGTTCCAAAAGTCGGTGCAACTACCACCAACGCACCACACGGAATCAAAGACATCGTCTTGACCGGTTGTTCAGGTG
>CAYYBN010000128.1:0-1215 GCA_964470225.1 uncultured Methylotenera sp.
AAATTACCCTGCAAAACATACGGAAGCAACAGGAAAAAAGCACGCCTAGCTAGCACAGCAGGACATAACAACCTTTTCAATCGTCATAATCAAAAGAAAAGTGCGCTGCAAATTTTAAAAAAAACCAGGGTATTTAACAGAATTGAAGCATGACGCTAGGCAATCGTGGCATGCAGCACAGTATCAAATGAGGATTGAAGCTAGATTGGAATCAGCTTATGATTGTTGCATGATGCCTAACAACGTTATATTAGATGTGCATGTAGGTGAGCTTTATGGCAAACCAGCCGATTCAGGCCAGAACAGTGCGATTTATCATGTAGTTGCAGTGAGTAAGCAATGCATCACCCTGCAAAATATGGACAACCCGCTAAGCCAGTTTGACACCACTACGCACAAACTGCAGCAATCTGGCTACATCCGGTTGAGCCAGACACCTTACGTTAATTTGCAAGCCAGCGGCAAACGCAAAGCCGCCACGCAAAAACTCAAACGCTGCCCATACACGTTGGATATTTTTGCAGACCGCGCTGACAGCGAGCGTCCGCAATTAGTCACGCTGTGAACTTTTAGCATGCAACCTGATTAGCTGCTAATACACACGTAAAAAACGTCAAACACTACGATACTGGTAAAAAAACAAATCCAGCACTAGGCTGGATTTGTTATCTGCGTTTATCCGCGTATCTCTACAGCAAAAATTTCGCGTTAAAACTCAGGCGGCGCCCCTATCAAATCGTGGCCTTGCGCATCCACAATCTGTACATCAACAAAGTCCCCAGGATTCAAGCCATCGGCATCTTGCAGGTAGACGATGCCGTCAATCTCTGGCGCATCGGCCTTGGTGCGGGCAATGGCAATCACGTTGCCGTCATCGTCTTCAGTCAGTTCATCCACCAGCACGGTTTGCAAGCTGCCGATTTTAGCCGATACCTTGGCAGCGCTGATGCGTTCTTGCACTTCCATAAAGCGACTTAGGCGTTCCTGCTTGATTTCTTCAGCCACCGGATTGGGCAAGGCATTGGCGGCAGCGCCATCGACGGCAGAATAGGCAAAACAACCGACGCGGTCCAGTTGCGCTTCTTGCATAAACTCGAGCAGCATATTGAAGTCATCTTCCGTCTCGCCGGGGAAACCGACGATAAACGTACTACGAATGGCAATGTCGGGGCAGATATCGCGCCAGGCCTTGATGCGCGCCAGGTTATTTTCGCT
>CAYYBN010000128.1:1225-5700 GCA_964470225.1 uncultured Methylotenera sp.
AACGGCACATCCAGATACGGCAGGATGGCGCCTACCGCCATCAGCGGAATCACGTCATCCACATGCGGATAGGGATAAACATAATGTAAACGTACCCAAACGCCCAATTCACCCAGTGCTTTGCTGAGTTCGGTCATGTGCGTGCGTATCGGGCGGCCATTCCAGAAGCCTTTACGGAATTTCATGTCTACGCCGTAAGCAGAGGTATCTTGCGAAATGACCAGAATTTCGGACACGCCGGCATTGACCAGACTCTCGGCCTCGTTCAGCACATCGCCGATGGGGCGGCTGACCAAATCACCGCGCATGCTGGGGATAATGCAGAAGCTGCAACGGTGGTTACAGCCTTCGGAAATCTTCAGGTAAGCATAATGCTTGGGCGTCAGGCGGATGCCTTGAGGCGGGACTAAATCGGTATACGGGTCATGTGGCTTAGGCAAATGGTTGTGCACATGGCCCATGACTTCTTCCAGCGCGTGCGGGCCAGTCACCGCCAATACGCTAGGATGCGCATCGGTCACCACGTCTTTTTTGGCGCCCAGACAGCCGGTGACGATGACCTTGCCATTTTTATTGAGCGCTTCGCCAATCGCATCGAGCGATTCCTGCACGGCAGAATCAATAAAGCCGCAGGTGTTGACCACCACCAGATCGGACTGCTCGTAACTGTTGCTGATTTCATAACCTTCGGCTCGCAACTGGGTGAGGATGCGCTCGGAATCAGAGCCAGCCTTGGGGCAGCCCAGCGAGACAAAACCAACTTTGGGGGTATTTTGCATAAATGCTCTCTTATCCTTCAATCAGGTACTTGGCCGTAGCCACTGAGGCCACGCCCAATCCAATCAGCAACAATTGCAACAGAGTATCGCGCATGGCCGTGCGCTTGTGTAAACCGGGAATCAGGTCGGCCACGGCCACATACAACATGCTGGCGGCGGCCAGACTCAAAATATACGGGATCCAGTGTCTGACCACATTCAGCGCACTGTAAGCCAGTAAGCCGCCCAGCAAGGTGGCCAGACTGGAGGCGATATTAAACAAAAATGCTTTTCGCTTGCTGTAACCGGAATGCAGCAAAATCAGAAAATCGCCGACTTCTTGCGGAATCTCGTGGGCAATAATGGCCAACGCCGTCACCAGCCCCACCTGCATGTCCACCATAAACGCCGCGCATATCAAAATGCCATCGACAAAGTTATGAAAGGTATCGCCTATCATAATCATCAGGCCGCTACGGCCATGATCGTGTGCATGATGGTCATGCTGACAATCCGGGCCATGCACATGCTGTAGCACCTGCGAACTCGCAGCGACGGGCTTGAACTTGACCCCAGCCGGTTGCACAGGCGTTTGCAAATCAGGGCAATGGGCTTCGTCATGCGGGGCATGCATCTCGCAGTGGTCGCCATGGCAGTGACGCCACAACACCAGTTTTTCGAGGGCAAAAAACAGCAGTATGCCAAACAGCATCATGCCGGTCATGGCTTGGACATTGGGTGCGGTTTGGATGGCGTGCGGCAGAATCTCCAGAAACACCGCTGCCAGCAAGGCACCAATGGCATAACTCACCAGCAGGGGCACGCGATGCTTTTGCGTATTAAGCGCAAACAGCGCCGCAATGCTGACACTCAGCACGCCACCCAGCAGACAGGCCACTATCATGGCCGTTAGCGGTGAAATGTGCGAGAGCAAAGGTGTCAAAGCGGTCATGGCGTGTTTATGTAAGAGAGCCGCGCATTATACTGAAAAACGCAGAATAACCAATCTTAAACAAGTAGTTATCTGCAACCTTGCTAGCCCAACTCGCCTAGATAAATTGGGCCAGTACATAACCGATGACTATGCCGACAATCAGGGCGATGGTCAGTCCACGATAGGTCAACACATCTTTAGAATAACCGCGGTGTATGGCCACATACGACACCAGATAGCCCAGCGCATTGAGCAGCCAGATAAAGCCCATGCTCAATATTTTGACGATGACAGGCCCGATGAGAGGCACCAGCATGATGACGCTGAGCAGCCACAAAAACAAGCCAGACAGCAGACCAATCAGCACCGTCACGCCCGCCAATACCTTGTGATCCCAATGCAGCGCGAGGCCTATCCATAAAAAGCCCAGCACCAACAAAGCCAGTGGCAGCATGGTTTTCCAGTGCCGCAAGCGCTGGCGTGGCATGTTCACCGGCACATATAATGATTTAGGGTGACGTCGCGCGCGGTGCTGGGGTTGTTTGGAGGGGCGCATAGAATAAACGCTTATAGAGAATGAATCAGTTTTGGTAAGGCGGCGACATCCTGACAACGTTGCCAGTGCGACTTGCACAGGCCCACATCTTCAGCATAGCCCCAGCTCACCAGCACAAAATCCATCTGGTTGGCATCGGCAGCCAGCCCATCTTCCAGCCGGTCGCCGATATACAGGCAATCCGCCAGTGGCAACTTCAGATCAGATACCATGCGCCCAACCATATCCGCCTTGCACTGCAAGGCAGGCTGAAAATAGTCCAGCGCATAAACCCCTGCAAACAAAGATTGCCAGCCCAGATGGGCAATGATCTTTTGCGTCGGGTATAAGCGCTTGTTGGTGGCGATATACAAGGTGTGCCCTGCGGCTCGCAATTGGGTCAGCATCGCTTTCACGCCATCAAACACCACTGATTGCAGAATGCCCGTGCTGTCGTAATGTTGCTTGAACGCGGCTGCCAGCGTATCCAACGTTGCTGGGTCGGTGCTGCCAGACAAGCGTTTGAGTGTCTGCATTAGCGGCGGGCCAATCACGTCGTTATTCAGTGCGGCATTGAGCGGGATGCCAGTCGAACTGAACGCCAGCCCAAAACAATGCAAAATGCTGGGGGCGGAATCAATCAAGGTACCGTCAAGATCAAAAATCAAATGTTGTTTCATCGTTTAAAAAATACCTGTTCACCACAGAGGTCACAGAACACACAGAGAAATTCAAAAAGCGAATCACACGAGAACATTCAAGGCATCGCACCATCATATTTGCCTCTATTTTTACTCTGTGTACTCGGTGCCCTCTGTGGCTAAAAAAATTACTCCAGCCAGATCAAACTCGCCATGCGTCCGGTATCGCCATCGCGCCTGAAACTGAAAAAAGTCTCGGGTTCACTGTAAGTGCATCGTCCGCCTCCATACACGCGGGTCACGCCCAAGCTGTGCAGACGTTGACGGGCGATGGCGTACAGGTCCCCCAGCCATTTTTCACCATGCGCGACGAAGGCGCTTTCAGCTTGGGCATCTTTGGCCATAAACTGTGCCCGCACTTCTGGCCCAACTTCGAAGGCCTTCGGGCCAATCGCCGGGCCTAACCAGGCCATCAGGCTGCTGGCGGTGACAGGTGCAGCTTGCAGCATATGCGTAATGGTCGCTTCAATCACCCCATCGCACAGACTACGCCAGCCTGCATGCACGGCAGCTACCACGGTGCCAGCCTCGTCACAGAGTAATACCGGCAGGCAATCGGCGGTCATGGTCACACAGACGACTTGTTTTCGGGTGCTAAAACTGGCGTCGGCAGCCACAATACAACTGGCAAGCGCGGCATCGATCACTGCGATGCCATGTACCTGATTAAGCCAGACCGGCTCAGAGGGTAAATAGCGACTCAAACGCTGACGATTGGCGGCGACGCAGTGCGGGGCGTCTTTGACATGGTCTCCCAGATTTAAACTGGCATAAACGCCGCTGCTCACGCCGCCCAAACGCGTGGTTTGCAGGCTTTTGACATTGGCGGGCGCTGGCCAGTCCGGCGTAATGACAGGCAAATCAGCCATGGCTAGTCTTCTTCCGACTCGGCATCGAGGCCATCCTCAGCCCAGTCCACATCGTCGTCATAGTCCTCATCCTCGTCGCCCCAGTCCTCGTCGTCCTCGCCGATAAACAGTCCGTTTTCATCAACATTGAAATCGACCGGCGCCAGCGGCTCATCTGGCAGTTCGGTGGTACGCATGGCGTCTAGCAATTCACGCATGTCGTCGGCCAGTTCAATCTGCCATTCCATAAATGTATTACTCACCGGATGCATCAGCCCCAGCTTAATGGCATGCAAGGCCTGACGTTTAAAGTGAGCGACGACTTCGCGCAGCGCGCTGCTCATCATTTTGTGTGGAATGATATTGCCGATGCCATACAAAGGGTCGCCCACCATGGGGGCATTTAAATGCTGCATGTGCACGCGAATCTGGTGTGTGCGGCCCGTTTCCAGTGTGCAACGCAAATAGGTATTGGTACCAAAACGTTCAAGAATGGCGTAATGCGTCACCGCCGGTTTGCCCTTGCGAACCACTGCCATTTTGACGCGCTGGTGCGGATGACGGCCTATCGGTTGGTCCACCTTGCCATTGCGCCATAACTGGCCCCAAACAATGGCGCGGTACTCGCGTTTGACCGTGCGCGCCTGCAACTGCCGCACCAGACTGGTTTGCGCTTCTAGCGTTTTTGCCACCACCAGC
>CAYYBN010000129.1:0-5687 GCA_964470225.1 uncultured Methylotenera sp.
AAGCCGAGTTCAGTTTTGAGTCTTTGGCCCAAGACTATTATGGTGGCAAACCCACCAGCCAACAGGCAGCAGCGATTGCCATCAAACTGCATGCCGCGCCCATGTATTTCTACCGTAAAGGCAAAGGTCACTACAAAGCCGCCCCTGATGATACGCTGAAAGCCGCCTTGGCAGGCATGGAGAAAAAACGCCAGCAAGCAGAACTGATGGCGCAGATGGTGGTGCAACTGAAGTCGGGCACATTGCCGGAAAGCTTCAACTGCAAACTGGATCAGCTATTGTACGCGCCTGATAAAAACAGCCTGGAGTGGAAAGCGCTCGATCAGGCCGCGGCGGAATTGAAGCAGTTGCCGATACAGGTATTGCATGCGGCAGGTGCGGTTGCTTCTATCCATGATTATCATCTGGGTGCATTTTTGCGCGAGTATTTTGCCAGTGGCACGGACTTTCCAGCATTTGATTTATCGCCCCTGCCTGACGATTTGCCGCTGGCGCAAGTTAAGGCCTTCAGTATTGACGACAGCACCACCACCGAAATTGACGATGCCTTGTCGGTGACGCCGCTAGCCAATGGCCATACGCAGGTGGGTATTCATATCGCCGCGCCTGCACTGGGGGTTGCGCCGCATGAAGCGCTGGATCAAGAGGTAATGAAACGCTTGTCTACGGTCTATATGCCGGGGCACAAAATTACCATGCTGCCGGAAGCAGCGATCCGCCCGTTCAGTCTGGATGCCGGTCAGCGCAAACCGGCGTTGTCGCTGTATCTGGAAGTGGCACCCGATTTCAGCATTGTGCAGCAACATAGCCAACTGGAGTTGGTGGAGATTGTAGACAATCTGCGCCATGACACGCTGGAACCCTACTTTAATGCGCAGACCTTGACTGAGGACAGCGGCCACCATTTGTGGCGTGCGTTGGTGTACCTGTTTCATTTTGCCGAAAGCCTGGAAAAAGCGCGTGGCAAATATGACCCTACACGGCCGCAGCCGGTGGATTACAATTTTTATGTGCGCGATGGCGTGGTCAGTATAGTCAATCGCCAGCGTGGCTCGCCCATGGATAAACTGGTGGCCGAGCTGATGATTGTTGCCAACAGCCAGTGGGGATTGTTGCTGGCAGACCATGGCGTGCCCGGTATTTACCGCGCGCAAAACGGCGGCAAGGTGTATATGACCACCAAAGCCGAAGGCCATCAGGGGCTGGGCGTGGCGCAATATGCCTGGTGCACCTCGCCATTGCGCCGCGCTGTAGACTTGATTAACCAGCGCCAGTTGATCAGTGTGCTGACCATGCAGCCGCCTGTCTATCCTGCCAATAACGATGAAATCGTCGGCCATATGCGCAATTTTGACCTCACTTACAATGCCTATAACGAGTTCCAGACGCGCATGGAGCGCTACTGGTGTTTGCAGTATCTGGTGCAAGAACACCTCACTGAAATAGAGGCCACCGTCTGGCGTGAGAATCTGGTGCGTCTGGAGAACCTGCCGTATATGACCAAGGTGCACAGTTTGCCCGCCTTAAAGCCTGGCAGTAAAGTCAGGCTGGCTGTGCAAAAAGTCGATACACTGTTGATGGAACTGGAGTGCAAGTTTATGCAGGTGGTGGCTGATATTGAGTCCACAGAGATCGCGGAAAACACCGAGTCCATCTCCGAAAATGCACCTGAGCAAGCCGTGGAAGCCAGCGATGTTTAAACTCAACCGTAAAATTCACAAGGCCGTCTCCGACTTCGAGATGGTCGAGGTCACCGAGATGGATGGCGTGCGCTCCATGCATTTGGGTTCACCCACCATACAGAGCAGCATGCTGGTCAAAGACCCGTACAAGCTGGTGCTGGCGTATTCATGGGGCATGCTCAGCAGCCTGCTGTTCAAGCCGGAGATTGCCAACTGTGTGCTGGTCGGCCTGGGTGGCGGTTCGATTGCCAAATATGTCTGGCAAGCTTGTCCGCAGATCAAACAAACCGTGATCGAACTCAATCCGCAGGTGATACAGGTGGCGCGCAGCCATTTTATGGTGCCGGACGACGATGACCGTCTGCAGATTATCGAGGGCGATGGCATTGCCTATATTCAGCAACATCCAGGCAGTACGGATTGGCTGATGATGGATGCCTTTGGCAGCAACGGCTTGCCTCCTGATTTTTGTACCCAGTCGTTTTTTGATGATTGTGCGGAGGCGGTCACGCCTGATGGCCTGTTTGCTATCAACTTGTGGGGCTCGGACAAAAGGTTTGATATTTACATGCAACGCATGGAGCAGACCTTTGATGGTCGAGTGCTGATGATGCCGACTGGCAAGCCCGGCAATATCATCGTGTTTGGCTTTCAACCACAATTGGCCATGCCGGATCTGGGTACACTGCGTCAACGTGCACAAACGGCGATACACACCCATGACATCCCTTTTTTAGACCTGATTGACCGCCTGCAAGGCGCCAATCCCAATAACGGCAAAGCCTTCACCCTGAGAGCATAGAGATCAATGGCTAATTTTATGAATCAATTTTTCGCAACCTGCCCACGCGGTCTGGAAGCCATCCTCGTCAACGAACTCAAACAGGCCGGGGCGCGCGACATCAAGCAAACCGATGGCGGTGCCAGTTTTAGTGGCGAGTTGTCGGTCTGCTATCAAGCCAATCTGCACTCGCGCGTGGCGACACGTATCCTGATGCAGGTGGGGCGTGGTCAATACGCCAGCGAAGACGACCTGTATCAGGGGGCTTTTAAAATCAACTGGCCCAACTGGTTTGATGTCAAACATGCGTTTATGGTCAAAGTCACCGCCGTGCGCTGCCCGTTAAAAAGTCTGGAATTTGTCACCCTGCGCGTGAAAGATGCGGTCTGCGACAAGTTCCGCCAGGCCGTGGGCAGCCGCCCGAATATCGACACGCGCGAGCCTGCCGTACGCGTGCATGTGTACCTGACCAGCGACCACTATCAACTGTATGTGGATACCTCGGGCTTGCCGCTGTATCAGCGCGGCAATCGCAAAAACAGCATTGAAGCGCCATTGCGTGAAAATCTGGCCGCAGGCATCCTCACGTTGACTGGCTGGCAACCTGGCCAGACCTTGCTCGACCCGATGTGCGGCAGCGGTACTTTTTTGCTTGAAGCCGTGATGATGGCGCTGAATATCGCCCCCGGCCTCAACCGCAGCTTTGGCTTTGAAAAACTGAAAAATTTTGAGTCAGACACTTTTAAAAAAATCAGAAACGCGGCAGCCAAAGCCGTCAAACCAGTCACTTTTCAAAAAATATATGGTTCAGACCTCGATTTGCGTGCCGTACGCATCGCCAAAGAAAACCTGCGTGAAGCGGGTTGGCTGGAAGCAGTACAAATCGCCCATACCGACTTTAATAACTTGGTGCCACCTGCCGACCCCGGTGTGTTGGTGACCAACCCCCCCTATGGCGTGCGTATCGGCGAGGAAGACACCTTGGCGGCGCTGTACCCGTTGATGGCTGCGACGCTGAAACAAAAGCTGGCAGGCTGGAACACCTACTTTTTGACCAACGACTTGCGCATGCCCAAGCTGATGCGCCTGAGCCCCAGCAAAAAAACACCACTGTTTAACGGCCCGCTGGAATGCCGTTTGTTTGAAATTAAAATGGTGGCCGGTAGTAACCGCAAGGATAAAGATGTCGCCGCAGATGAACGCGGATAAACGCAGATTGTTGAACACGGAAAAACCATTTTTACCGCCGATGCACAACGATGAACGCCGATGGGTTGGAGCAAATGTTTTAAGGTTTTATCCGCGTGCATCTGCGTTTATATGCGGCCAATGATTTTTTTGAATGTAGTGTTTATGGTGATTCAACATGACGACAGACAGTATTGATGCCTTGCGTGCCCGTGTGAACCAGTTCGTAGAGGAGCGCGACTGGGCGCAATTTCATTCGCCCAAAAATCTGGCCATGGCCATGATTGTGGAAGCGGCAGAAGTGGTTGAGCATTTTCAGTGGATGACTGAAACTGACAGTCGCCAGCTGGATGCGCATACCAAACAACAGGTGGGGCAAGAGCTGGCCGATACGTTGGTCTATTTGCTGCGTATCGCCGAAGTCTGCGGGATTGACCTGCTGGCAGCCACCCATGCCAAAATTGATCTAAACGCGCAAAAATACCCGGTAGACAAATGCCGCGGCAGTAATGCCAAATACACCGAATATCAAACGCAGGAACACTGAATCATGACCGTACACTCTGCCGTGACTGATCTGTTACATGCCGAGGGCATTGCCTTTCAGGTGATTGAAATCCCGCTCAGTGAAGATAAAAAACCCATTCGTAGCCTGGAAGAACTGTTGACTGCCCAAGGCCTGAATCCGCAGTCGGTGGTACGTAGCGTGGTGTTTAAAGGCGAGCACACTGGCTTTTGTTTATTGGCCGTGGCTGGGGCAGGGCGCGCGGATTGGGCACTGTTACGTGCCCATCTGAATGAGCGCAAATGCCGAATGGCCGAATATGCTGAAGTGCTTGAGGCCACCGGTTATGTGGTGGGTGCCGTGCCGCCGATTGCCTTGCCTGACTCACTGCGCGTATTGGTAGATGAGCGTGTGCAGGCGTTTGAGCAAGTGGTGATTGGCAGTGGTGAGCTTGGCTATGCGCTGGCACTGAGTCGTGCTGATTTGATGCGCTTGCTGGCCAGCAAAGAACAGGGCAGTTTTGTAAAGTCTGAATAGGTCTTGAAGGCCAGATCGCCGTGCGTGCATGTCATAGCCCACTAAAACTGGCTGTCAATCTCACAAAAAACGGTGGCTACTCGCAGATACAAATTTGTTATGGTCGGTTGACCAACTGAGACAACGACACCCATCCACAGCACCACCGCAAATTTCTAAAGCACAGACAGGGCAGCGTCGTAATTCGGCTCATTCGCAATTTCGGAGACTAACTCGCTGTGCAGCACTTTGTTTTGCGCATCTAATACCACCACTGCGCGGGCGGTCAATCCAGCCAGACTGCTGTCTGCAATAAATACACCATAATCAGTCGCAAATTTTTCAGTGCCACGGAAAGTAGATAGGGTCACGACCTTGTCCAGTCCTTCGGCACCACAAAAACGGCTTTGCGCAAATGGCAAGTCAGCAGAGATACACAACACCACGGTATTATTCATACTGCTGGCTTTTTGGTTGAACGTTCGTACCGATGTTGCACAGGTTGGCGTATCCACGCTAGGGAAAATATTCAGTACCTTGCGTTTGCCAGCGTAGGCATCCAGGCCAACCATGTTGCGTTTGGCATCAGCCAGTTGAAAGTCCGGTGCGGTTTGACCAACGGCCGGAAAGTTACCAGCCAGATTAACAGTGTTGCCTTTGAGGGTAACGCTTGCCATGTGAGATTCTCCAAAGTAATGATGGGTGAGGGTTAACAGAATGAGCGAGTACTTTACATGGTCTGCGACATGCTATCAACTTATGTGCGTGTTTCAGATTAAGGTTGCAAGCGACGTTTACACGTCATGCGCAAGCCTTCTTAGCCGAAAAAACCAGCACTGGGGATGTCGGGGTCTGCAAAAAAGTAGATGGTGGTGTCTGCAGTGTTACACAGCCGCATGACTCACAAATGACCATTGCGCAGGCCTGGCTTTTGTAGACGTTGTTAAGCCAAATTTTGCACTCGGTCAATTGCTTTATTTGTATTGCGACTGCGCTTAAAACGCGATTGCCGTAT
>CAYYBN010000130.1:0-5674 GCA_964470225.1 uncultured Methylotenera sp.
GTGATCCTTTTTTCCTCTTCTATTGAAAACCCTTATGGACACCCGACGTTTAATTCTGTTTGTTATTTTTTCGTTTTCAATCATGTTGCTATGGGATGCATGGCAACAGCAGCACGTATTACCACCCATAACCAATGCACAGACTGCGCCTGGTCAACCAACTGAAAAACCATTAGAGAGTAGCTTCAAGCTTACTAATGGCCAACGCATACAGATAACCACCGACATGTACAAGGTTGGCATTGATACCATGGGAGGTGACGTGCGCGAGCTATCTTTGCTAGCGCACCGCGCAGATGACAATAGTGGACCGTACATATTGATGAGCGACCGTTTGAAAGACAAGTTATATGTGGCACAAACAGGTTTAAAAGGCGATGGTCTGCCCACGCACCATACTTTGTTCACCAGTGCGCAAAGCAATTTCGTTATGGAAGATGGTCAGGACCAGCTGGAGGTGCGCTTGTCAGCCCCCGAAGTGAATGGTGTGCAGGTTGACAAGGTATTTGTGTTCCACCGTGGTCAGTACGTGATTGATGTACGCTATGACATCAAAAATAATAGTGCACAGACGCTTCAACCATCGGTGTATTTCCAGATTATTCATGACGATCAGTCCAATCAGGGCAGCAAGATGATGCCCACTTTCACTGGTGGTGCTTATTTCACTGATGCAGACAAATACAACAAGGTTAAATTTGATGATATGGCCAAGAAGGATTTGTCATTAAATGCCAAAGATGGATGGATAGGGTTAGTACAGCATTATTTTGTTAGCGCTTGGGTACCGCAATCGACCTCAGCCCGCAAGTTTTACTCCAGTAAATTGAGTGAACATGACTATTCATTAGGCACTATTCTTACAGTGGGGGACATTGCTGCTGGCGCCACGGGTCACTTCACGAGCAAACTGTATAGTGGACCGCAAACACAACAGACACTTGAGGCGACTGCACCTGGTTTGGAGTTTGTGGTGGATTATGGCGTTCTGACAGTGATTGCCAAGCCCTTGATGTGGTTGCTCACCCATATTTATGAGCTGGTGCACAACTGGGGTATTGCCATCATATTGTTAACAGTCTTGATTAAGGCCGCTTTCTTTAAACTGTCTGCCTCGGGTTACAAGAACATGGCCCATCTGCGTGAAATCGCACCACGTTTGCAAGCTTTGAAAGACAAATTTGGCGATGACAAGCAAAAGCTGCAACAAGCAATGATGGAGTTGTATCGCACTGAAAAAATCAATCCCATGGGAGGCTGTTTACCAATTCTGGTACAGATTCCTGTCTTTATTTCACTGTATTGGGTGTTGTTGGGGTCTGTTCAGTTGCGTCATGCGCCGTTTTTTGGCTGGATACAGGATTTGTCGGCCACTGACCCCTACTTTATTTTGCCTATATTAATGGGGGCAACCATGATTATCCAAACGTTCTTAAATCCACCCCCAACCGACCCGATACAAGCCAAAGTGATGAAAATCATGCCGGTGATGTTTAGTGCGTTTTTCTTCTTTTTTCCGGCTGGATTGGTACTGTACTGGCTGGTCAACAACATTCTGTCTATTTGGCAGCAATGGGCGATTAATCGCATGATACATGCTGAGTCGCTTAAGAAAAAAGGCCATGCAAAATAATAATGACACGATTGCTGCTATTGCCACCGCAGCCGGGGCAGGTGGTATCGGAGTAGTTAGGGTGTCAGGACCACTGGCTGCAGACATCGCACAACAAGTGCTTGGTCACTGCCCTGCCCCGCGTTATGCAGCTTATCTCCCCTTTCGCCATGCCGATGGGCAACTGATAGACCACGGCATCGCACTGTTTTTCCCCAATCCAAACTCCTATACCGGTGAAGATGTATTGGAGTTACAAGCACATGGTGGAACTGCGTTGATGCAGCTGGTGTTGGCACGTTGTATAGAATGCGGTGCGCGTCACGCACAAGCTGGCGAGTTTACCCACCGTGCATACTTGAACGATAAACTGGATTTGGCACAAGCTGAAGCGGTGGCTGACCTCATTAATGCCTCAACCGCCGAAGCAGCACGCTGCGCCATGCGTTCTCTGTCTGGTGAATTTTCGCGTGTGGTCAATGCACTGCTGCAACACTTGATAGATTTGCGCTTATATGTCGAGGCTTGCCTCGACTTTCCTGAAGAGGACATAGACTTTATTAGTCATGGACGCGTGCTGGAAAAATTGCAAGCGAATCAGGCCACCTTGTCGCAAATTTTCAAGCAAGCACAACAAGGTAGTCTGCTGCGTGAAGGCATACAAGTCGTCCTGATAGGGCAGCCAAATGTTGGCAAGTCTAGCCTGATGAATGCACTCGCTGGAGATGAGGTGGCTATTGTTACACCGATTGCTGGAACCACGCGCGACACTATCAGGTCTGCCATCCAGATTAACGGTGTGCCATTGCATCTAATTGATACTGCCGGATTGCGTGATACCAACGACACAGTGGAGCAAGTAGGTATTACCAGAACCTGGCGTGCAGTTGAGCATGCGCATGTGGCATTGTTGTTGGTTGACAGCTGCCACGGTATCACGGATATTGAATATGGTATTTTGGCACGGTTGCCTGTCAATATCCGCACGTTGTGGGTACATAACAAAATAGATGTTTCACGTGAAACAAGCCGGCTGCAATGGCAAGACAGTGTGCCGCATGTTTACTTGTCAGCCAAAACTGGCGACGGCATTGCGCTGCTACAACAACAATTGTTAGCGTTGGCTGGTTATCAACCGGATGGTGAAGGTATGTTTATGGCCAGAGCTCGACATATACATGCGTTGCAACAGGTGCAACTGCATCTTGAGCAAGCTACTTCCCAATTACAATCGCCAGAACTGCTGGCGGAAGAGTTGCGCTACGCACAAGAAGTACTGGCTACTATTACAGGTGCGTTTACAGCAGACGATTTACTTGGGGAAATTTTTAGCCGCTTTTGTATCGGCAAATAATCAAAAGTTGAACAATCAGCGAGGTTTTCGGCGAGGAAAAGGAGAATTACGGTTTTGGTAGCGTTCATCAATACGGCATACGCGTTTGCAACCCGTAATCATGGCCCAAATTAGATTGTCTTTGTGCATCACGCTTTCAAACAACACGCCTGACATATGAATCACCACCACCCACAACCAAGTCCAAGTGACTAGATGGTGTAAATGTTGGGCAATGTCTTCATCAATCCAACCCCAACCATTGTTAAACACCACACAGCCCGAACCAACCGCCATCAATCCTAAAAAGAGCATCAGGTAAATAGCGATGGACCCTATCGGGTTATGTCCTATGTACTGTCTGGCAGTACCTTTAAGCAGCTTCAACACATAGCGAAACGCCATCAAAGGATTTAAGGGAAAAGACTTGAAGTTGGCATAGCCAGTGGCCAATAGTCCCCAGCAGATACGTGCGACAATCAATGAACCAGCAACATAACCGGCATACGCATGGTGTAGCCGGTCCCAGATTGAGGCGTGGGTGTAAAACGCGTAGGCAAACGCAGATACCAATGACCAGTGAAATAATCGGACAAAAGGATCCCAGACATAGCGCAGCATGGCAGACTTACTTGGTGGGTTTGGTCTCGGTCAGCAGATAGGCAATGAAGTTGGCTTTTTCTGCTGCAGAACAATCTGCACCCAAAATATCATTGCAGTGCTCAGTAAATTTGTCCTCAACTTTATCAATATCGGTAAAGCGTTTGGTATTTACCCGTGGGGCTAAAGGTGCAATTTCACGGCCAGTGACAATATTCGTACCAGTGTTGGCTGGGTTATTGGTATGGCAAGAAGCACAAGCAATCTCTTTGCCGTTTGGCGCCTTGATTTTACGGTTAAAGAAAATCTTGCCATCAGTAATGGAAGGTGCTTTGTAGGCATCGTTCACAGAATGGGCAATATTGGTGTATTTGTAAACCAGCTTTTCGGCATTGGTCACATCCGCAGATGCGTTGAAAGCGAAAGTGGCCCCAATGAGTGTCAAGAAAAGATTGATTTTCATGGTGATAACTCCTGTTGTTGTAATTAGTATGAATGTTAAGGCAACTATGTTAAGCAATTATGGCTTGGTTGTAATTGATTTGTATTAAACCGTAATCATTTTGTATTAAATCACGGTTATTTTGAATTCAAACAGTGGATTAGAATGACCATTTATATAGTTTACGCTAAAATTGAAAATCTTTTTGACAAAAAGTCATGACAGCAAGAAATGAATTTTCCAGATCAATTTGATGTAATTGTAGTGGGTGGCGGTCATGCCGGCACAGAAGCCGCATTAGCCGCTGCACGCATGGGTCAAAAAACATTGCTGTTGACCCATAACATCGAAACGCTGGGGCAAATGTCTTGCAACCCTTCGATTGGTGGCATTGGCAAAGGCCATTTAGTGAAAGAAGTCGATGCATTGGGCGGGGTCATGGCGGCCGCTACCGATGAAGGCGGTATCCAGTTTCGTATCCTGAACTCAAGCAAAGGTCCCGCTGTACGTGCCACACGTGCGCAAGCAGATCGCATTTTGTACAAAGCCGCTATCCGTCATCGTCTAGAAAATCAGCCCAATTTATGGCTGTTTCAACAAGCGGTGGATGACATTATTCTGGAGGGTGGTCGCGCAGCTGGGGTGGTGACACAAATCGGGTTGCGTTTTTCGGCCAAAGCGGTGGTGTTGACTGCGGGGACGTTTTTGGGTGGCTTGGTGCATGTGGGTTTGCAACATTACAGTGCCGGACGTGCCGGTGACCCTCCTGCGATCTCGTTGGCTGCCAGATTGCGCGAGATTGGACTCCCGGCTGGCCGCCTGAAAACCGGGACACCACCACGCATCGATGGCCGCACCATCGATTACAGTGTCATGACCGAACAACCGGGGGACACGCCGGTACCAGTATTTTCTTTTTTAGGCAATGCCCGCCAGCATCCGCAACAATTGCCTTGCTGGATTACCCACACCAACCCGCGTACCCATGACATTATTCGCAGCGGTTTGGATCGCTCGCCGATGTATACCGGTGTGATTGAAGGCGTGGGGCCACGCTACTGTCCGTCGGTGGAAGATAAAATTCATCGTTTTGCCGACAAAGAGTCACATCAAGTGTTTTTGGAGCCTGAGGGGCTGACCACGCATGAAATTTATCCCAATGGGATTTCGACCAGTTTGCCATTTGATATTCAGCTGGAACTGGTGCGTTCTATTCGTGGATTGGAGCATGCCCACATCCTGCGCCCAGGATACGCCATCGAATACGACTACTATGATCCACGTGGCCTGAAGTCGACGCTGGAAACCAAGGGTGTGCGCGGTCTGTTTTTTGCCGGTCAGATCAATGGCACCACCGGTTATGAAGAAGCGGCAGCACAAGGCTTGCTCGCAGGTGCAAACGCAGCCCTGTTTGCGCAAGACAAAGACGGTTGGTGCCCCTCCCGTGAACAAGCCTATCTGGGCGTGTTGGTAGATGATCTGATCACCACTGGGGTCAACGAACCCTATCGCATGTTTACCAGCCGCGCCGAATACCGCTTGCAACTGCGTGAAGACAATGCCGACATGCGCTTGACCGAAGAGGGTCGCAAACTCGGTCTGGTGGATGATATACGCTGGGAAGCGTTCTGCCGCAAACAAGAAGCCGTCGCCCGCGAGCAGGCAAGGCTGAAGCGTACTTTTGTAC
>CAYYBN010000131.1:0-5640 GCA_964470225.1 uncultured Methylotenera sp.
GAATGACCATTTTGCCCGCGCGGATGTCGGCAATAATGGCTTCGATTGGGCTAATCTGGCTCATACGGACACGGCTCCTGTGACTGGCTCGGCTGACCAGTCCTGCATGCGCGCCACATAGCGGGCAATGAGGTCAATTTCAAGGTTTACCGGGTCGCCAACGTGGGCAAATTGCATGGTGGTGTGCTGCATGGTGTGCGGTATCAGGTTAATGCTGGCAATGTCGTGATGGATGGCGTTCACGGTCAGACTAATGCCATTGACACACAATGAGCCTTTTTGTGCCACAAACTTGCTCAGCGCATGTGGCACCGCCACCTCCAGTAGCCAGCAATCACCGACAGCTGCCAGCGTCACAATGTGACCCACGCCATCAACATGGCCGGTGACCAGATGCCCGCCCAGCCGGTCAGACAAGCGCATGGCTTTTTCCAGATTCACCGGCCCGGGATGGCCGAGTCCGGCGGTGACTTGTAGCGTAGCTTGCGACACCATCACCTCATAGGCCTGAGGTAACAGCGCCGTCACGGTCAGGCATACGCCATTGGCTGCAATGCTGTAACCCAGTTGTACATCGCTAAAATCGAGGTCGGGCGCAGCAATCTGTAATATGCAGTCATCGCCGACCGGCTTGACTTCGGCTATCCGGCCGACGGTTTGTATGATGCCTGTAAACATGCGGTGATTTTATCAGTACCGCGTGCTAAAGTAATAGCGTCATTTCAGTTTTATCAGCAGGCAGCCCGGCGCTGCCGCCCTAGCGAGGCCCTCATGTCCATCTCACCCCCTACCCCTGCCGCTTTGTCTGACGACAGCCACCTGATCGAAACCACCGTCTCCAGCGTGGTGATGGCGCAAGGCAAGATGCTGACCGTGCGCTACGATGAAGCGCGTTTGCCCAATGGCATCATCAGTGGCCGCGAATATGTGGTGCACCCCGGTGCTGTGGTGGTGGTGCCTATCACTGCCGAGGGTGGCGTGGTGCTGGAGCGGCAATTCCGCTATCCGCTCCAGCGCGTATTTATCGAGCTGCCCGCAGGCAAAATAGACCCAGGTGAGCCCATACTCACTACCGGCCAGCGCGAGCTGCTGGAAGAAACCGGCTACAGTGCCAGCCAGTGGATCAAGCTGGGTGAACAGCACCCTTGTATCGGCTATTCCAATGAGGTGATTCATGTCTATCTGGCATTTGGGCTGAGCAGTGGCGAGCATGCGCGGGATATCGATGAAGCCATGGATGTGTTTGTCTGGCCGTTTGCCCAGGTGATGCAGGCCATCGAGTCTGGCGAGATTACTGATAGCAAAACCCTGTCTGCCATGCTGCTGGCCGAGCGCTATCTGTGCAAGCACCCAATCACCGGCGTCACCCTGTAACCATGCGTATATTGCAAATTGGCTGTGGCGCACTCGGCAGCTTGCTGGCACAAGCTACGCTGGCCGCCGGGCACACGCTTACCATTGTGCGTCGCAGTGACAAACCGGTGCCCGCCGGGGCGAAGTTAATCGTTGCCGATGTGGTAGGCGGTACTGGTTTGGCTGCGCTGGAATCACTGGAGGCGGATCTTTTGCTCTATTGTCTGGCCCCCGCTGACAGCGGCCCCCATGCCTACACCGAGACCTATGAGCAAGGCCTGCGGCAGGTGCTGGCACAGCTTCCGTTGCAACAGTTTAAGCATGTGTTTTTTGTCTCCAGCACCCGCGTCTATGGTGAATCGCAAGGCGAGTGGCTGGATGACGATAGCCCGGCCATGCCCGCCGATGCAGGTGGCGCGGCGTTGCGTGCAGCGGAGCAGTTGCTGGATGCCTTGCCCTGTGGCCATACCGCCCTGCGCATTTCCGGCATTTATGGCCCCGAGCGGAAATACTTGCTACGCATGGCGCACAACCCCGCCAGTTGGCCGCCACAATCCGCATGGAGCAACCGCATCCACGAGCAGGATGTGGTCGGCACGATAGTGCATGTGTATGGCTTGCTGGCGCAAGGGCAAACGCTGCCAGCGCATATGATACTCACCGATGGCGTCCCCACCTTGCAGCACGAGGTGTTACAGTGGATTGCCACGCAGATGGGTTGGCCGCTACCCACTACGCCGCCAGCACAGCCGCAAAGCGGCAAACGCCTGCGCAACCAGCGCTTGCAGCAAACCGGGTATCAACTGAAGTTTGCCGATTACCGCGCCGGGTATGCGGCCATCGCACAGGCTGAAAAAAATAGGCAAACATGAGCTATTCATCCTGAATGTTTTGTAGAAATGCGTTACTCCCGAGGTCTAATTAAAAAGCAAACCAACATGGATTCCCGCTTGCGCGAGAATCACGTCTCAAAATCAATCCTGATTGCGTAGTTGTTCGCAACATAGTGCCCAAGTAATTAAACTAAAATCAGGCTCCAACCGTCATTTCCGCGTAAGCGGAAATCCATTTTTCGGTACAAGTGAAATAGATTCCCGCCTACGCGAGAATGACATCAAAAAAACAATCGCGTTTGCATCGCCGTTTGCAGCACAGGGTGCGTATAATTTTTATAAAAATGACGGAGGGAAGCAGTATGTGGCGGACTATCATGGCGAGTCTGGGGTTGATGTTGGCGTGTCTAGCCAGCATCACTCATGCAGAAGGTGTGGAAGGGTTTCAACCCTGGCTGATGGCTTTTCGTAACGAGGCGTTGGCACAAAACATTGCGCCGCAAGCTGTTGATACCACCCTTGCGCAAGCCGAATACCTGCCACGCGTGATTGAGCTTGACCGCAAACAACCCGAATTTGTCAGCAGTTTTTCCGGCTACGTTGGCCGCCGGATTAATCCGCGTGTGGTAGCCAGAGGCAAACAGATGTTGGCCGATTACAGCCCCACCATGGCAGCCGTTGAGGCGATGTATAAAGTGCCGCGTGAAGTGCTGGTCGCTTTCTGGGGTTTAGAAACCAACTTTGGCGGTTATCTGGGCGACTTTAAACTGGCGTCGGCGCTGGCCACCCTGGCATACGAAGGCCGGCGTGCTGAGTTTTTTAAACGCGAATTGCTTATCCTCATGCGCATTGTCGAGCGCGAACAAAAATACGACAGCCCCATCACCGGCTCCTGGGCAGGGGCCACGGGCCATATGCAATTTATGCCCAGCACGCTAATGACGTACGGTGTGGATGCTGACAATGACGGCAAAATCGATATCTGGAGTTCCGCCCCTGATATTTTCAGTTCCGCCGCCAACTACCTTTCACAAGCTGGCTGGCGCTATGGTGAACCCGCCAGTGTACAAGTGTTACTGCCGTATGGTTTTGACTACAGCCAGGCGCAACTCAAACGCTACAAACCCCTAAGCGCATGGCTGGCACAAGGCGTACAAATCCCACCTGAAGTCCTCAACCAGCCACAAGCCGCCATTCTGCTACCGCAAGGCTACGACGGCCCGGCCTATATGGTGTTTCCTAATTTTGACGTCATCATGCAATGGAACCGCTCGGTCAACTACGCCCTTAGTGTCAGCCTGCTAAGCCAGCAGCTGGCACAAGAATACTACGACCTCACCTTACCCCCCGAGCCACCCGCGCTAAGCTTCCAGCAAATGTGGGCCTTGCAGGAGTCTCTCAACGCGCAAGGCTTTGATTGCGGCACGCCAGATGGCTTCCCCGGCGCTAAAACGCAGGCCGCGATACGCTTGTATCAGGCCAAACAAGGGTTGCCGCAGGATGGGTATGCGGGGGCGGCGTTGTTTGCCAGGTTGACGGGGCAGTGAGGTCTGGAGGGTGCTTTCAGTTTCGTGTAATGATGTGACCAAAAAAGGATACACGGTGTACACGCCAAGCGTAGTTTTATGAACGCGATTTACAATCGCGATGACTGACTAAGCGTGAATGGATTGTTGGTGAACCCGTGGTACATGGGGGGTGATTTCAGATTCATGATAAGTATTTTGCCTTTTACAGATGTCTAAACATCATGTTTAAGATAATCTTTCTATGTTTTATTTTTAACATGCTGAATTTATTATAAAAAATTTGGTATTATTAAAGATAAATTCAAGTTGAGGTGTAGATAATTAAATTGCCTACATAGAAAATGCCAAAGTTTACCCACTTTGATTTAATTCTTCCCAATCCATCTTTTGACTCTCCGCTTGTCGATGTTTTAACTGAGCTTGAATACTTAAGGCGTCTTGAATTAGGAGGGACCACTCCCGCACCTGTATTTTTTCAGCTTAAGTCAATTTTTCATATGCTTGAAAGCTTAGGGTCAGCTCGTATCGAAGGAAACCATACGACCCTTGCTGACTATGTTGAAAGTAAATTGGAAGACACTCGTCAAACTAGTACTGACCAACTCATGGAAATGGAAAATATTGAAAAAGCCATGGAGTTTATCGAGGAGCACTTCAAAGCCGGTGACGAGATTACTGAGTTATTTATTCGTCAACTTCATGCCATTGCAGTGGAGAAGTTGGAGCGTGAGGGCGATGAAACGCCAGGTGCTTACCGACAAAAAAATGTTCAAATTGCAAAATCAGAGCATTTGCCACCAGAGTTCATCCTTGTGCCTCATTACATGCAAGAGTTGGTTGCATTTGTTAACCAAAAACATGCTGCTAAATATGATTTGATAAAAGTAGCTATGGCGCATCATCGATTTGGCTGGATACATCCCTTTGGTAACGGAAATGGCAGAGTTGTTCGACTTCTAACTTATACTTTGCTCATAAAGTTTGGATTTAATGTAAAGGCCGGTGGTAGAGTTTTAAATCCTACGGCTGTATTTTGTAATGACCGAGATAAATATTATGAAATGCTATCCAAAGCAGATTTCGGTACAGTAGCAGGCGTTGAGTCATGGTGTATTTATGTGCTTCAAGGTATTCTTGAGGAGCTAAAAAAAGTGGATCGACTCTCAGACATTAATTATCTTTGCGAAAAAATTCTTTTGCCAGCATTAAAGTTGGCTAAGGAGAGAGAGTGGGTCACTGATGCTGAAGTGTTTTTATTGATGCTTGCTGCAAGACAAGGCACAGTCAAAGCATCTGATTATGTTGACCCACATAAGCAGCTAACTGATGCTCAAAGAACCTATCAGATCAGGAAGTTAGTTGAAAGAAAGCTGCTGATTCCAATTGCGAAAGGTGCAAGACAATACACTATTGGGTTCAGTAATAGTTATCTGATCAGGGGTGTAATTAATGCACTGTCAGTTGAGGGTTTTGTGCCAGCGACATTAAACAATCATTATTAGTTTATAGAAAAATGACTCGATTTGGACTTGGGGTTTTTTAATTTTCCTCAAGTGCCAAAAAAGTCAGGCTGCCATAATTAAGTGACGTTACCGCGTTCTAAACCACCCCGTGACACTCACCCTGGCCTGACTGGCCGGTAACACCTGATGCCAGTATCTGTCCGATAAAAACAGCACCATGCGACCGCCCACCGGCAATATGTCCAGATGTCTGGCATCTGCCGCCGGGGTTTGTGTATGCTCGTCCAGATACAGGCGCAATGCGCCGCCAGCGTGTGTGGGCCAGTGCTCGTTGAGGTAGATAATCACGGTCAGGCTGCGGATATTGTTTTGTGTTTGCATGCCGTGCTGGCGAAACTGGTCGATATGCGTGGCGTAACCGTGAGAACCGGCGGGGTAGAGGGCGAAATGGGTTTCGTAGCT
>CAYYBN010000132.1:0-2426 GCA_964470225.1 uncultured Methylotenera sp.
GCAAATGCCTTTAAATACGTCACTTAATGCTATCAAACATATCACAACAACTGCACCAAAATGCGGTGCAATACCAATAATATGTTTTATAGGTTTATATATTTACAGTATCTGGCACCACAGTTTGTCGTGGTGCATGACGTCCATCCACAGTGCGATGACGCTGAGGGTGATGAGGATAATACCGCTCAGGCGCATGCCGGTGGTTTCGGTAAACCAGCCGGGGAATTGCTGACGTTGTTGCCAGATGAGGGGGGCGAAGGCGAGGATGGTGGCGGAGCCTAGCGAGAAGGCAGCCATGACCAGTGCGCCTTGTAGCCAGTGTGATTGTAACGAGGCGAGCATGACAGCGGAATAGAGTAGTCCGCAAGGGAGCAAAGCCCAGACCATGCCGGTGAGCAGGTAGCCTGCTTTGGCATGTTGGGTGTGTGACTTAATCCAGGCCCAGACTTGTTGTGCGCCCTGCACTGCCCAGTTGGGTTGATGGCCGGTAATCAGCAATAGTAAGCCCCAGGCAAAAATCAAGGTATGCGAGAAGGTCCAAAGCGGTTGAAACACGCCACTTTGACTGGAGAGCCAGGCCAAACCGCGTAACGAGGAGGCGGCCAGAGCACCGAGTAAGGCGTAGCCAATTAAGCGGCCTAGATAAAAGCTCCAGGGGATGGTTTGCACCACGCGGATGGGAATCACGGGATGGTGGGACGGGGATTGCATGACGCCGCAAGCGGCACCACACATGGCTAAGCAGTGCGGCCCGCCTGCTAGCCCCATGATAAAGGCGGTCAAGAACAAGCTGGCTAACATGCCCGCAGTTTAAAGGATTTTGGAGAAGCTTGCACGGTTGGCGTCGGCCTGCCAGTAGCGGTCGAACACCATGGCAATGGCGCGGATAAAAAACCAGCCGATGTCGGTGACCTTGATGGCATCGGGCTCCAACACCACCAGCCCTTGCGCCTGTTTTTCGGCCAGCGCAGCCAGTTCCTGCTGGAAATACAGCTTAAACTGAATCATATAGGCCAGTTCGATAGACTCATAGCTGAGGGCACCATGACACATGAGCGCCATAATCACTGTGCGGCGTATCAGGTCATCACGGCTCAACGCCAGCCCGCGCACGATGGGCAACTGGTTTTGATTCAGCATATCGTAATACTCAGCCAGTGTTTTGGCATTCTGGCTATACGTCGCGCCCATTTTGCCAATGGCGGATACGCCCAGCGCCAGTATGTCCTGATCGGCCAGCGTACTATAGCCCTGAAAATTGCGGTGTAACCTGCCCTGCTGTTTGGCGATGGCCAGCGCGTCGTCGGGCAAGGCAAAATGGTCCATGCCGATGTACACATAGCCAGCCTGCATCAGTTGTTGCATGGCTTCTGACAGCATTTGAATTTTATCCAGCGCGGCGGGTAAGTCGTACGTCGCGATGCGACGCTGTGGCTTGAAGCGTGACGGTAAGTGCGCGTAACCATAGAGGGCAATTCGGTCAGGCCGCAATTGCACAATCTGGCTGACTGTATGGCGAAAACTGGCAGGCGTTTGCCTGGGCAAGCCATAAATCAGGTCGGTATTGATGGATTGAAAGCCCAAAGCGCGTGCTGACTGCATTAACCGCTCAACCTGCGCATACGACTGTACGCGATGTACGGCCTGCTGCACGTCTGCGTCAAAGTCCTGCACGCCAAAGCTCAGACGGTTAAAGCCGAGCGCGCGCAAATGCTGCAAACGTAGCGGGTTGACGGTACGCGGGTCAAGCTCTATGGCATATTCACCGTCTTCAGCCAGATGAAATGCTTGCTGGCACATGGCCATCAGTTGCGTTAATTCTTCATCGGTAAGAAATGTCGGTGTACCGCCGCCCAGATGCAACTGATTGACCGTTTGTTTTTGCGTCCAGGGTGCTAGATGTCGTTGCAGTTCTTTTTGCAAATATTGCAAATAATTCTGTCCCTGTGCATGACGCCGGGTGACGATTTTGTTGCAAGCGCAATAAAAGCACAGTGATTCACAAAACGGAATATGAATATACAACGACAACGGCGGCGACCACAGGCTAACATTGCGGTGCAACAACGCCTGCTGATAGGCCTGATGATCAAACGCCTCGACAAAGCGATCGGCGGTGGGGTAAGAAGTATAACGCGGGCCGCTAACATCATATTGGGCGATGTGCTGGTGCGTGATTATGAGTGGTGGGTTCGTGGGTTGATTCATGATTGGCATCGTACGCTTTACCTAAACAACGGCGGTTGCATGACCAAGGCGGTTAATCTATTGACTATGCCTCACTGTGCCACATCGCAATGCAGACTTCTTTGATGTAGATCAAGGAGCGTGATAAAGCGAACCTGCATAATGCAAAAAAACGTATCACACCACAGGGAAGCAGGTCATGTTCAATGAAAATCTAACCGAAGCAGCGTATGATA
>CAYYBN010000132.1:2436-5581 GCA_964470225.1 uncultured Methylotenera sp.
GCCTATACTCAGCAATGTACCCTTACCATCCATGTCGGCTACCTCTATTGATACTGCCTTTAAAGTTGCCTGTTCCAATTGCAACTTGCGTGAACTGTGCCTGCCGGTGGGCTTGAACAGTGTCGAAATGCAGCAGCTGGATGCCATGGTGACTACACGTAAAAAAATCAAACAGGGCAGCCATTTGTACAGCAGTGGCGATGCCTTTACCACCTTGTATGCGGTACGTACTGGGTTTTTCAAAACTGCGGTGTTGTCAGAGGATGGCCGCGAACAGGTGACCGGTTTTCAAATGGCCGGTGAGATCATGGGGCTGGATGGCATCGTCAGCGACAAGCATCAGTGCAATGCCATTGCGTTGGAAGATGCCGAAGTGTGCGTGATGCCGTTTAACCATGTTGAACAACTGTCACGGGAAATTCCCATGTTGCAGCGCCATGTGCATAAAATCATGAGCCGTGAAATTGTGCGTGAAAACGGGGTGATGATGTTACTGGCCAATATGCGGGCCGAAGAGCGGCTAGCGGCGTTTTTGTTAAACCTGTTACAGCGCTTGCATGCCCGAGGCTATTCTCAATCTGAACTGATACTGCGCATGACGCGTGAAGAAATTGGCAGTTATCTGGGCATGAAACTGGAAACTGTGAGCCGTACTTTTTCCAGATTTAGTGAAGAAGGCATGATTGAAGTGCGGCAGAAAAATATCCGCATTTTGGACTATGAAAAACTGAAGTCGCTATTTAACGCAGCACCTGGCTAGTGCAGCAGCACCATGCAAAAGCGATGGCATGACCATCGCTTTTTTGATTCTACACTCACTTGCTTAAACGCTACTTTTTCGGTGCCAGCCCGGTTTGCGCATTGTTACGTGCCTGTATGGCGGGCGCCATGCTATCTCGTTCGGCATCTAGGGTTTTGTTAATTTCAATACCTTTACGGTAGTAATCTTCAATGGCCGGATCGGGATGCTTAATCGCCAGATACAACGTGATAAATGAGGCGACAATGACCACCGCAGGTCCACCAATCAATAACCAGACATACGGATTGTGGTACCAGGGACTGACTGAAACTGCACTTTTTGCATCGCTCAAGCAATTCTCCTAAATTTAGTTTGCGGTGACGATAAACACCGACTTTTCACGGCTGACCTGGCCAGATTGCAGGTCTTGTATCTCAAAAACTACCGGATGTGAACCGGGCTTTAGAATGCCATCCGGCACTTGCACTTCAACCACGACATTGCGACTCTCAAACGACTGCACACCTTCCAGTTGATGGTTAAGCGCACTTTCATCCGCCAAATGAACCGTGGCTTGTGGCAAGCCGCTTACGTTCAGGCGAAAATCGCGTGGGGATTCGCTGTCATTCTGCAACTTGAGCGTGTAAACATTTTCAATACGACCGTCGCTGGTGTAACGCGACATCACGGCGCGGTCACGCAACACATCAGCCCTGAACTCCGGTTTGAAGTACAAACTCACTGCCATCCCTAGCGTGAGTGCCAGTAAAATGGCCGTATATACCATTACCCGTGGCCGTAACATGCGCTGAAGCATTTGTTGCCGGCTCCAGCCATGCGTCATACCGTTTTGGGTGGAGTATTTGATCAGACCTTTTGCATATCCCATTTTATCCATGACATCGTCACAGGCATCGATACAGGCACCACAGCCGATACATTCGTACTGTAAGCCATTGCGAATATCAATACCCGTTGGACACACCTGAACACAAATGTGGCAATCAATGCAGCTGCCCAGACCAGTGGCTTGTTCAGCTACTTTTTTCGAACGGGCACCGCGTGGTTCACCGCGGTCAGCGTCGTAGGTTACAATCAATGTGTCATCGTCAAACATGGCACTTTGAAAGCGTGCATACGGGCACATGTATTTGCATACCTGTTCACGCATGAAGCCAGCATTGCCGTAGGTGGCAAAGCCGTAAAAACCAACCCAGAATGTCTCCCAACCACTGAGCTGCCAGAGCTGTACATTCAACAACAGATCTCGTATCGGCGTGAAATAACCGACAAAGGTAAAGCCTGTCCATAGCGCAAACAGTCCCCAAGCCAAATGTTTCAATGTTTTGCGCGACAGTTTGTTGGCCGTCCAGCCACTTTGGTCCAGCTTGAGTCGGGCCAGATGATTACCCTCGATTTTTTGTTCTATCCACATAAAAATCTCGGTGTACACCGTTTGCGGACAGGTAAAGCCACACCATAAGCGACCAGCAATCGCCGTAAACAAAAACAACGCCAGCGCCGAAATAATCAACAGAAAGGATAAGTAAATCAGGTCTTGCGGATGAAACACCAGACCAAAAATGTAGAAACGCTTGGCTTCGAGGTCAAACAGGATGGACTGACGTCCATCCCATTGTAGCCAAGGCACCCCGTAGAAAAAAAGCTGAGTCGCCCAGACCATAGCCCAGCGCCAACGGTCGAACAAGCCAGACACACTGCGGGTGTAAATCTTGTCCGCAGATTTGTACAAAGAAACCACCACTTCTTGTACAGGGATAGTGGTTTCTTGCACATGCGGCTTAGTGTGCTGGGTCATGGTGACGTCCACCTAATGGTTGGACAGACTCCAGACATAAGCGGTTAACAAATGGATTTGCTCAGGTGAAAATTTCTCTTTCCAAGCCGGCATTTGGTTTACTTTGCCTTCATGAATACGTTTGATGATGGCAGCTTCGCCCTGACCGTGTAGCCAGATATTGTCTGACAGGTTAGGTGCCCCAATCATCTGGTTACCTTTGCCTTCCGCACCGTGGCACGCGGCACACACCACAAACTTCTCTTTTCCAGCATTTGCGCGGCCAGAGTCATGAATACTGCCTGATAAACTCAGCACGTAATTGGCGACATTTTTCACGTCATCTTCACCACCAACTGCAGCAGCCATCGGCGGCATCATGCCCATACGGCCATTGTTGATTGTTTCCATGATTTTTTCCGGACTCCCCCCGTGCAGCCAATCGTTGTCGGTCAGGTTAGGGAAACCACGGCTACCTTTGGCATCAGAACCGTGGCAAGCGGCACAGTTGTTCAGGAAAATACGTTTACCAATGGCATGTGCTTCCGGCACCTTGGCCAATTCTTCCACCGGAATGGCGGCATACTTGGCGTACAAGGGCGCAA
>CAYYBN010000133.1:0-5580 GCA_964470225.1 uncultured Methylotenera sp.
GCACTGGGTCCATCATTTCTATGGTAGCCCCGGCGGTAATGAGTACTTTTTTTCCTAACAGTAGCTTGGGTGTAAAGTACGCATCCAGTGCTTCCAACACTGCGTCTGGTTCCAGCATGCGGCCCTGTCCGGTCTCGCCGCAGGCCTGCTCACCGCTGTCCGGCCCCAACACGCCTATGCCATCCTGACGAAATTGTGCAAGATTACGTTGTGTGGCTGGGTTTTCCCACATTTGGCGGTTCATGGCCGGCGCAATCAGGCATGGGCATTCACGCGCCAGACACAGGGTGGACAATAAATCGTTAGCAAATCCATGTGCCAGCTTGGCCATAAAGTCTGCACTGGCGGGTGCGACCAGCAGCACATCTGCCTGTCGACTCAGTTCAATATGTGGCATGCCATTGGCGATGCGCGTGTCCCAGCTATCCACAAACACCCGTTGGCCTGACAAAGCTTGCAGTGTGGTAGGTGTCATGAAATGCGTGGCCGCCTCGGTCATAACCACCTGTACTGAGTGTCCTTGCTTGACGAGCAGGCGCACCAGTTCAGCCGTTTTGTAGGCAGCGATACCGCCGGTAATGCCCAGCAGAATATGTTTGCGAGTAAAAGGATACATGGTCATACCCCTATTCTAAACGTTAACGGCATACCGATATACCATTGCCAGTATCGAATCAACGTTTGCAAGTGTTAATATAGTGTTGTGTTGAGGATGAGTCAGCCCATGTTGAAAAAAATTAGAATTGGCTTTTGGTTGCTGTTGCTGACCACCGTGTTGATGCAGATGTGGGCAGAGTACCGCGCTTTGCAGTGGCGTACACCGCTGTATGTTGCAGTGTACCCCATCAATGCCGATGGCTCTGCCAGTGTGGCGCGCTACATTCGCAGTTTGCAATCGCATGACTTTCAGGAAGTGGAAGACTTTTTCTCGCAACAGGCCTTGCAGTATCAGTTACACATTCGGCGGCCAATTACGATTCGTTTAGGCGATGAAATTCATCAGCCACCACCGGCGCCGCCGGAACCCGGTAGTCATTTGTGGCAAATCGTACGCTGGAGTTTGCACTTTCGCTGGTATGCCCTTATGCATCAGCCGGATGTTGGCCATGCCGTAGATATCAAGCTGTATTTGCTCTATTACGACGTACAAAAGCATCAGCGCCTCATGCATTCCACCGCACTGAACAAGGGGCGTATTGGTCGGGTCAACCTGTTCGCCCATGCCACGCAGCACCCGGTCAATATGGTAGTCATGGCGCATGAATTGCTACATACCATCAATGCAACCGATAAATACAATTTATACGATAACGAGCCGATGTTTCCATTGGGGTTTGCCGAGCCCTATGCACAGCCGTTATATCCGCAAAGTATGGCGGAAATCATGGCTGGTAAAGTGCCAATCAGCGAGTCAGAGTCACGCATGGCACGCGATTTAACCGAAGTCGTGATTGGAAGACAAACAGCCAGGGAAATAGGCTGGCTGCACTAAGCTTCGAGGGAGAACGCCATGGCAATAAGCGATTGGCCCAAACAGGAGCGGCCACGAGAAAAGTTGCTGAGTAAGGGAGTAAGCCAGTTATCGGATGCCGAGTTGCTGGCCATTTTCTTGCGTGTAGGGGTGCGCGGAAAGTCAGCGGTGGATTTGGCGCGTGATTTATTGCGCCAGTTTGACAGTTTGAATGGCATTTTTAGTGCCGGTCTACAGCAAATGCAGCAAGTACATGGCATGGGCGTGAGCAAATACTGTCAGTTGCAAGCCGTGCTCGAAATGAGTAAGCGCGCGTTGGCCGAGCATTTATACAGTGGCGACAGTTTTAAGGCGCCACAGCAGGTTAAGCAGTTTTTACAGTTGAATCTGGCCGGTAAAACACGTGAAGTATTTGCTGTGATGTTTCTCGATACTCAAAACCGGTTACTTGCGTATGAAGACCTATTTGAGGGCAGCTTACTGGAAACGAGTGTTTATCCACGCGAAGTCGTTAAACGTGCACTGGCGCACAATGCGGCTGCAGTGATATTAAGCCATAACCATCCAACCGGTGTGGCACAACCCAGTCACGCAGACCAGCAAATCACGCGTATATTACAATCTGCATTGGAATTGATAGACGTCAAAGTACTAGACCACATTATTGTGGCCGGCCAAGACAGCTATTCGTTCAGTGAGTCAGGACTCATGGAAATGTAAGGAGGTTTAAACCGAGAAACAAAGCAGGTGTAGTGGTGGGTGCTAACGGGGTCGAACCGCTGACATTCGCCTTGTAAGGGCGACGCTCTACCAACTGAGCTAAGCACCCATGCTTTGAAACGAAGTGCGCATCATACACGAAAATTTAAAAAAAACCAGTCATATGCAACTGCCATGCAAAACAGTCAGGGGATAATAACGAATCTATTAAATTTTACGAACCCGGTTGTTTAGAGGCTCTGATAACAAGGTGCAGAAAAATAATATAGTCAGATTTTGGCGATGTTGCTTGATACACAGCCGTTAAAAACTAACATTTCATGTTGGTAGGTAAGTTGAAGCACCTGCAGCAACAAGGATATTTTCACTCTGTAATTACAGTGTCAACTTGCGACTAACTGTGAGTAGCTTTTTTGAAATATCAACCACACTGGTTTTACGCTTTTGAGCCATATCGCAAAGCATCTGATGTGCTTCTTGCTGGTTTAAATCGCGCTGGCGCTTGAGCATGTCGATAGCGGCAATAACCGTTTTTTCTGCTTCCTGTTCCAGCCAGTCAATTGATCCCTCAGCTTGCGCTGAAGTGATTGAATCAGAAAAGACCGAAGGATGTACCATATTCACAAGAAAAACAAAAAGAATCATTGAGCTTTATTAGCAAGCCCTGTGCCAGATTGAAAAAATGTTTCTAACTTTATGATTTTAATCGTAATATCACACAATTTTTATCGCTCTTTAAGCGTTATTCGGATGCAATACTTGCACAATCCAAGTGCAAGCGCACCAATCTGACAGGTATGGTTTTTTGCCTCGACCCTGCCTTTTTGCTACAGTGTAATGCGTCATAATTTGATTCCTTTATCGACCCTATGAATAAATTATTTAGTGCTTGTCTTTGGGGCGGTATGTCAATGTTAGCTGCGGTTGCCATCGGGGAGGTTGCAATGGCCCGTGGCGAAAGCTTGAATGCCTTGTGGTTAATGACTGCTGCAGTATGTACCTACCTGCTGGGGTATCGTTTTTACGCTGCCTGGATTGCAGCGCATGTACTGACGCTCGATGCAACACGTGCTACCCCGGCAGAGCGCCTCAATAACGGGCGCGACTTTATCCCGACCAACCGCTGGGTGGTGTTTGGCCATCACTTTGCGGCCATTGCCGGGCCGGGGCCGTTGGTGGGGCCAACACTGGCGGCACAATTCGGTTATTTGCCAGGCACCTTGTGGATATTGATTGGTGCAGTACTGGGCGGCGCTGTGCAAGATATGGTGACGCTGTTTTTCTCCACCCGTCGCAATGGCCGCAGTTTGGGGCAAATGGCCAGAGACGAGATTGGTGTGATTGGTGGGACAGCGGCGCTGATCGGCACGTTTATAATTATGATTGTACTGATTGCGGTATTGGGACTGGTGGTGGTCAATGCCATGAAACACAGCCCGTGGGGCACGGCTACAGTGGCGGCGACCATTCCGATTGCAATGCTGGTGGGCGTCATGATGCGCTATTTGCGCCCTGGACGTGTGCTGGAAGCTTCACTGCTGGGTGTAGTGCTGTTGCTGGCTTCGGTGGTGTTGGGTGGCTGGGTCGACCACCATCCACTGCTGGCTCCTCTGTTTGACCATGAAGGCTTGCCGCTGGCGTTTGCCATCATCGGCTATGGTTTTGCGGCGGCGGTACTGCCGGTGTGGCTATTACTGGCCCCTCGCGACTATTTGTCTACTTTCATGAAGCTGGGGACTGTGCTGTTATTGGCCATCGCCATTGTGCTGTTGCGCCCCGAGATACACATGCCCGCCATCACGCCATTTATTGATGGGTCAGGCCCCATTTTTGGTGGAAAGTTATTCCCGTTTGTGTTTATTACCATTGCCTGCGGCGCCATTTCCGGCTTTCATGCGCTGATTGCCAGTGGCACCACCCCCAAGCTCATCAGCAACGAGCGCGATATCCGCATGATAGGCTATGGCGCCATGCTGCTGGAAAGTTTTGTGGCCATCATGGCCATGATCGCAGCGACTGTGCTTGAGCCTGGGGTGTATTTTGCCATCAACAGTCCGGCTGGGATTGTCGGCAAAGAAGCGGTGGATGCGGTCAACACCATTTCTGGCTGGGGCTATCCACTTACGGTCGCACACATGCAGCATTTGGCCAGCGCCATGGGCGAGTCGAGCTTGTTTGCCCGCACTGGCGGTGCGCCCAGTCTGGCGGTGGGCATGGCCAGTATTTTTGGCAGTGCGTTTGGCGAAGGCTTGCTGGCTTTGTGGTATCACTTTGCCATCATGTTTGAGGCGATTTTTATTCTGACGACGCTGGACGCCGGCACCCGTGTTGGCCGCTTTATGTTGCAGGACATGCTGGGTAATTTACATCCCAAACTGGGCGAAACTTCTTATACGCCATCGGTGATATTGACCAGTGCCATCGTCGTGGCTGGCTGGGGTTATTTTCTGTATATCGGTGTCATCGACCCCAATGGTGGTGTGAATATTCTGTGGCCATTGTTTGGCATCGCCAACCAGATGCTGGCGGCGATTGCGTTGTCGGTGGCCACCGCCATATTGGTTAAATCTGGCAAGCGTCGTTTTGCCTGGATGACCGCCTTGCCATTAAGCTGGCTGTTGGTCGTGACCAGCAGCGCCGCTTGGCAGAAAATGTTTAGTGACGATGTGCGGGTAGGCTTTTTTGCCGCCGCGAATGATCTGTCACACAAACTGGCCGCAGGCCTGTTGCCGCCGGAAAAAGCAGCCGTGGCACCACAACTGATTTTTAACCAGCATCTGGATGCCTGGATTACGCTGTTACTGGTGGCGCTGTTGTGGACCGTGGTGGTCGACATGTTGGTGATGTGCTGGCGTAGCCAGCGCGGCAAACCGGTGTTGCCGGTGAGTGAAGTGGCCTATGTGCCCAGCCGTTTATAAGCAGGCTGATATATGCGCTATTCCCTCACACAATTGATCAGCGACAGTCGCCTGTGCTGGCAGCGTATCCGGCAGTTATCCGGCGACGATGCCTATGAACGCTATCTTGCCCATTATGCAGCGCAGCATGCAGGTCAGCCAGAGGCCCATCCCCCGTTGTCACAAGCAGAATTTTTCCGGCAATGGCAAGACCAGCAATGGCAGGGAGTCAAGCGATGCTGTTAAGTGATGCCGATATTTCACGCGTGATTGAAATGGCCTGGGAAGACCGTACGCCCTTCGAGGCCATCGAGAAACAGTTTGGCCTTAATCAGGATGCCGTCATTAAAATCATGCGTGGTCAATTGACGGCACGTAGCTTTCAATCATGGCGTGCCCGTACCCGTGGCCAAAAAACCAAGCATGCCAGTTTGCGCTCTGCGGCTGTGAGCCGCCACTGTGCTGCTGGACAACGCAAGCTATACCGCCGCT
>CAYYBN010000134.1:0-5572 GCA_964470225.1 uncultured Methylotenera sp.
CATACGCCAAGGCAGCGATGGCCTATGGACCGATTACACAGTCATCACCCGTCTTGGACATAGCGATAGCCAGACAGGGGCCGATTTGCAGGGGATACTCGGCAACTTGGCTGGTCACTATGCCTTAGGTGCCAATATTGATGCTGCGGCCACCCGTGACTGGAACAGTGGGAAAGGATTTACGCCAATTGGTACTAACGAGCATACCTTTACTGGTACGCTGAATGGCCTTGGCCATGTCATTACTGACCTGACGACACAGCGACCCAATGAGGACCTGGTAGGTCTGGTTGGCGCACTGGGTTTCGACGGTATGGTGACGAATATTGGTGTCGTGAACGGCAATATACTGGGCCGAAATCTGGTTGGTGGGCTGGTAGGCTTTAATATTGGTGGCCTGATAGAACGCAGTTTTTTTGATGGCACGGTCAACGGTGAGACGTTGGTGGGTGGTGTGGCTGGTTTGAATGTCGGCTACGTTGTTAACAGCTATGCACAAGGCAAGGTGTCTGGTAATTTGCTGGTGGGTGGCTTACTAGGCATGAACACAGTATTAATTGATACTGTACCGGTAGGCGATGATATGGTGGAGCAGCATTTTACCTACGGTATTACCGCTCATAGCATGGCCAACGTTGAAGTCAGGCAACAAAGCGGAGGCACTGGGGTTGCGGAAAATTTCTTTGGTGGTCTGGCCGGATTTAACAACGCAACCCTGATCGATTCGTTCTGGAATATGGATACTGGTTCATTGAACAATGGTGCTGGTACCGCAGTGTCAACGGCATCAATGAAACAATCGGCCACATTCAAAAGTGTGGATTGGGAAATTACCGCCAATGGCACCGAAAGTGGTGTGTGGCGCATTTATGATGGCAAAACGCTACCATTACTGCGTATGTTTCTCGACTATCTGGATTTGGGGACAACCACACGTGCGTTTAATGACCAGCAACAAACCGCCAGTTTGCCTGCGTCGTTGACTACTGAGCAACAACAACATCTGTTTGGCACAGTGGCCATGGGTAAAGCCTTGGGCAGCTATGACAGCGGCCTTTACTCCGATCAAACGGGCTTTAATCTGGTTGGTGGCACACTGCTCATTCAGTCGCAAGTCATCCCCAACGTGACGCCAAGCTTGAACTACGGACTGAGCGACTTGCAACAATTCAAATTTAATCAGCAACCTGGTAGTTTCCGCTTCCAGATGCCTACTCAGTTTGTCCGTTATGACTTCAACCATCTGGATGTGGAGACTGCGGCAGGCGCTGAGGATGAGCAGCGCTATGACCGCGAAGTGGAGCAGGTGGGTTATCAAATCAACAAAGATTGCAATATTGCCGATACCGGTGCCCTGATCAACTTTATTGTGGTGGAGTCGGGTGTGAAAACGGCACCCTGACTTCTTTTGGACCCATCTTATGCGCCGTGTTTGCCTGCCCCCGCCTTTTTTACGATATGCATTTTTAGCGATGTGTGGTTTTCTGTTACTGCCATCGAAGGTAGATGCCGGTGCGCTTCAGCCAGATGCCGGTTCATTGCAGCAACAATTGAACCCCGGTTTAAGCACGCAAGAACCCAAAGCGCGTAGTCCGTTCGAGTTGCCTGCCACCCCAGTCACCGAGTTACCGGATAGCCCGCCAATTACCATCCGTCAGATTGAAATCAGTGGCAATCAGGCCATAGACACCGGGACACTGCACGAGTTGGTCAGGGACTTTGAGGGTGGAACCTTTACGCTCAAACAGTTGCAACAAGCCAGCAAGCGGATTACCGAGTATTACCGTGCACAGGGTTATTTGTTGTCGCGGGCAGTGTTGCCACCCCAGCAGATTGAAGATGGTCGTCTGCAGTTGCAAGTGATTGAAGCCAGATATGGCCAGATCCAAATCGAAAACAGCAGTCGCATTCGTCCGGCCTTGATCAACGCCACTATGGCATCGTTGCAAACCGGTCAAAACATCGCGCAATCGCGTCTGGACCGGGCGTTGTTGATGCTGTCAGATATTCCTGGCGGACAAATCAGCCTGAATCTGCGTCCTGGTAAACAGCTAGGGGAAACCGATGTGTTGCTAGAGGTGTTACCCACCCCTGCCATCACTGCCAAGCTGACTTTTGACGATTATGGCAATGTCTTTACCAATCGGCTACGCACACTTGCAAGTGTCAATATTCTCAATCCGCTGCATGCTGGCGATGTGCTCAGCCTGAGTTACCTGACCACGGGTAATCGCTTACAGTATGGCAGGGCGTCCTATGAGTGGTTGCTTAACGGTATCGGTACACGGCTGGGTGTTGGGCTAAGTCATCTGAGTTACATTCTGGGGGATGACGTATCTGCACTGCAAGCCAATGGGTTTGGCAACACTCTGGATGTATGGTTACGCCAACCTTTGTTGCGTAGCCGTCGCAGTAATGTGTTTTTTTACACCCAGTGGCAACACAATGCGCTGCGTGACCGATTGCAAGCAGTCGATATTCAGACCTATCGCGATGTCAACAGCGCATTGTTTACCCTGTTTGGTGATATGCAAGACGAATGGCTGGGCGGAGGCGTCAATGGCTTGAGCGCCACATATGTGCGAGGAGATGTCAGCTTCAAGGACGCGGCAGCTGCCGCATTGGATGCCGCAGGTGCACACACCGCTGGCAATTTCAGTAAATGGTTTCTGAGTGTTAACCGCTTGCAAAATATGAGCAAGCGCATGCAGTTATGGCTGGCATATACGCAACAGTTTGCGCAGGACAACCTGGATTCATCGCAGAAAATGGTGTTTGGCGGACCCTACAGCGTGCGTGCCTATGACAACGGTACGTTGTCAGCGGACAGCGGCGCGTTACTGACCATGGAGTTGAAATATTTGCTGGCTGATTGGCAAGGACCATTACAAGCCGTGCTGTTTATGGATGCTGCCCAAGCCAAAGTCAGCCAGCAACGTTATCTCAGTGGACAAGACAACCGGACGACGCTGATGGGGGCAGGTTTCGGTGTCAGCTGGACGGGGCCACGTCAGGTCAATGCGCGGCTATTTTACGCACAGGCGTTCGGGCCAACTGAAACACTGGTGCGCGTTGGCGACCAGCGTATTACTTGGTTCGAACTGAACAAGACGTTCTAAACCTGGCATGTTGAATCAAGCTGCCATTATTCCATCAGAACCTTGAGATAATTCGAGCCGGTGTTCATAAAGTCAAATACATGCAAGCCTAGTTCGCTGGCAATGTCTTTACAGGCTTGTATGCCACGATAGCTGTTGCCCACTGTATCCAGACGGGGCGAATAGCTGGCAATGCCGAGTTGGCGGTTGACCACTGCCAGAATGCCGCCTGCAACGCCGCTCTTGGCGGGTACGCCGACGTTGTAGGCCCATTGACCCGAGTAGTCGTACATCCCGCAAGTAAACATGACGGAGAGCATGCATTTGACCGAATCCAGGTCAAAGGCCTCTTCGTTGGTCAGCGGGTTACGCCCGACATGGGCCAGGGTAGCACCCATGGTCGCCAGGTCTATGGTGTTAATCAAAATAGAACATTGCTTGAAGTACAGGTCGAGTGCAGGCTCTATGTTCTCATGCACCATGCCGAAGTTGAGCAGCAAATGGGCAATGGCACGGTTACGATGACCGGTTTTGGATTCGGAGGCATAGACTGATTGGTCTAAAGTAAGCTGACGACCGGCTGCAATGCTAAAACGGGAAAGAATAATATCGAATGCCTCGTCGCCATATTTTTCATACAGCAAGGCGCTGGTGGTGATGGCGCCAGCATTGACCATGGGGTTGAAGGGCCGGTTGGTTTGGCGTTCTAGCACAATGGAGTTAAAGCTATCGCCACTGGGTTCCACACTGACATGGCGGCTTACACGTTCTTGACCAAATGCCTCGAGCGCCATGCCATACGTAAACGGTTTGGAGATGGACTGGATGGTAAACAAGGTTTCGACATTCCCGACTTGAAACACACGACCATCCACACTGACCATACAAATGCCAAAATGGTCAGGATCCGCTTTAGATAACTCTGGAATATAACTGGCGACTTCACCCTCATCAACGTTCGCATAGCGGGTATGGATTTTCTGAAGGAGTTGGTTGATTTTATGGTTCACTGCCGTTCCTTAACGCTACTTTGCTTTGTCATTAACAAGCAAAAGATATTCCCGATTTACCTGCGCTTGCGTTCGTCAAGAAACGTGCATCACAGGATACACGGTCAGGCTGTAACTCACTGATTGATATGTATTAATTACATGGCTGACACAGGGTATAGGCCTGTGATACGCTGGACGCAGTAACAGAGAGCCATATCGATGAAAAACAACCTTGCCTGGCATAGGCAGATTGCCTTGTTTTGGAGCGCACGCCATGGAAAACTGGCTGCCATGCTCTTTGTTGGTGCATGGTGTGTGCTGATGGCGATGCAATCGCTACAGCCGTTTAAACGCTTTCGCTACGAGCTGTTCGATGTCTATCAAATGCTGATTCCCCGAACCAGCACCGCCGAACAGGTGGTGATAGTCGATATTGATGAAGCGACGCTACAAGCCCTGGGGCAATGGCCATGGCCACGTAACTATCTGGCAGCCCTGATTGACGCCATTAATGCCTACCAGCCTAGCGTCATTGGCCTTGATATTATTTTTCCTGAAAGTGACCATGCTTCGCCACAGAGTCTGGCCGAGTCTAGGCCAGACTTGCCCGCCGAAGTGATTAAAACCCTGCAACAGGCAACCAGTAACGACCAGCTTCTGGCACACAGCATGCGTCAGGCGCCAGTGGTGCTTGGACTGGCGGGTCTTGAGGGCTACACCACCCTTTCGCAGACTGCCGTACTTTCACGGCCAGTCATGGTTGATGGCGATATGTCGCTCACCGCTGTGCATCATTTCCCCTTTGCGCTGGCCAGCATACCGTTGTTGCAACAGGCCAGTCATGGCCAGGGTCTGTTGTCATCTGAGCTGGATCATGGCATTTTCAGACGCAATATCATGCTGGCCCATGTACAGCAGACGCTGGTTCCGAATCTTTCATTGGAGTTATTGCGCGTTGCGACTGGCAGTAAAGCGCTCAAGGTGACGCCTTGGCGATGGGGCGGTGGCGTCAAGTCGGTGACGGTAGGTTCTTATCAGGTGCCGCTACAATTTGACGCTGAAGCCTGGGTCTATTTCGACCGACTGAATCATCATCGTTATGTCTCTGCGCTGAGTGTGCTCAAGCAGGCCGTGCCGGTATCACATCTGCAACATAAAATCGTACTGGTGGGATTGACCGGGCTGGGCTTGCAAGATGTGGTGGTCACGCCCATGCGCGACCGACGGCCGGGGGTAGAGGCGCATGCCCAGTTTATTGAATCGGTCCTGCAACATCAGACTTTATCCCGGCCGTGGTGGCTGGTGCCGCTAGAGCTCATATGGTTTGTGCTGTTGGCCAGTGTTAGCATCCGCAGGCTCAACCCTGCCGAAGTCCGGGTGAAATTCCAACCTGAGCGCAGACAGCCTGCGTTAGCTTTGGCCTATAGCGGCAGGGATCGCCGTCAGGCGCCAACCATGCGTATACGCTACCTGACGCCCGGC
>CAYYBN010000135.1:0-5572 GCA_964470225.1 uncultured Methylotenera sp.
TGGTGAGTGTGGGCGATACCATCGCCAAAGAAGACTCACTGATTACGGTTGAATCAGACAAAGCCTCCATGGACATCCCTGCTTCGCATGGGGGCGTGGTGAAGGAATTGAAGGTAGCCGTGGGCGATAAAGTGGCCAAAGGTACGCTGATTCTAACTGTTGAAGCTGAAGGTAGCGCAGCAGCAACGCCTGCGCCAAATACAGTAGCCAATCCAATACCCATTGCACCCGCTCCTGCGCCAGTGCCCTCCCCAATGCCAGCACCAGCGTCCTCCACTGCCACTGGCAATAACGACATCCGTTGTAAGGTCATGGTATTGGGCTCTGGCCCCGGTGGTTACACTGCGGCATTCCGTGCCGCTGATTTAGGACTCAAAGTAGTCTTGGTCGAGCGCTATCCAACCCTGGGGGGCGTCTGTTTGAATGTCGGTTGCATTCCTTCTAAAGCCTTGCTGCACACAGCTAAAGTGATTACCGAAGCCGAAGATACCGAACACCATGGCTTGAGTTTTGGCAAACCAGACATCCACCTGGACAAACTACGCGACTGGAAAGCCAACGAAGTGGTCGGAAAACTGACTGGCGGGCTGGCGCAAATGGCCAAAATGCGCGGCGTTACCGTGGTTAATGGCGTGGGTAAATTTACCAGCCCCCACCAGATTGCAGTCACCGCCGCGGATGGTAAGGTCACACTGGTAGGCTTTGACAATGCAATTATTGCTGCTGGCTCACAAGCGACCAAATTCCCCGGCGCACCAGATGATGAGCGCATTATGGACTCGACGGGTGCACTGGCACTGGCTGATATTCCAAAACGCATGCTGGTCATTGGTGGCGGCATTATCGGTCTGGAAATGGGTACCGTCTACGACGCGCTGGGCTCCAAAGTCAGCGTGGTTGAATTTATGGACGGCCTGATTACCGGCTGCGACCGTGATCTGGTACGTCCGCTGCAAAAACGCATGGAAAAACGCTTTGAAGCGATCATGCTATCGACCAAAGTAGCCAAAATAGAAGCCAAGGCCGATGGCATTTACGTCGACTTTGAAGGTGCCAACGCGCCGAAAGAAACGCAGAAATACGACCGTGTACTGGTATCGATTGGCCGTCGTCCAAATGGAAAAAATATCGGCGCCGAAAACGCAGGTGTAGCGGTGGACGAGCGTGGCTTTATCAATGTAGATAAGCAGATGCGTACCAATGTGCCGCATATTTTTGCCATCGGCGACATTGTTGGCCAACCCATGCTGGCGCACAAGGCCACGCATGAAGCCAAAGTGGCGGCAGAAGTCATTGCTGGACATAAAGTAGAGTTTGTGGCCAGTGTCATTCCATCCGTGGCTTACACCGACCCCGAAGTGGCCTGGGCAGGCATGACCGAAACCGAAGCAAAAGCTAAAGGCATAGAGATCGAAAAAGCCAGCTTCCCGTGGGCAGCCAGTGGTCGTGCGCTGTCAATTGCGCGTACCGAAGGCGCAACCAAACTGATTTTTGACAAAGACACGCATCGCGTGATTGGCGCAGGTATTGTCGGCACCAATGCCGGTGAGTTACTCGCTGAAGCAGTGCTTGCGATTGAAATGGGGGCAGACGCGCATGACCTGGGCCTGACCATACACGCCCACCCGACGCTGTCGGAAACGGTGTGCTTTGCCGCTGAACTGAAGGAAGGCACCATTACTGATATGTTGCCACCGAAAAAACGCTAGCTTAACCGTGATTGAGATGCTCTGAACTGTAGATAGAAAACTGCAGTCATCATGTCAGTGATGACCTGTACTCCTAACAAACAAGGCGCTGATTTTCAGCGCCTTGTTTGTTTATGGCGGCCTATGCCGGACAAGTTTCTGGGGTTAATTCTGAATCTGGAAACTGTGCTAGCCCATTCTTGAGTTGTTGCAATTGTGTCAAATCCAACCCGTGTAAATGCAACACAACCTGTCCGGCACCGGCGTAGCGCACTGCCTTGACTACGCCACGCACGCCTTTCTCTGCCAGCGTGCGCAGCCACTGGTCAGCCAATTGCTGGTCGCGGAAAATACCCAATGAAATGGCATATTTATATTGGTTGGATTGTACGATAAAGGCGTCTTCCACCCCCAGTTGCAGTAACTCATCCAGTTTGGCTTGCGCCGCTTCAGCGCTTGGTAACGGTGGTTTATACAACCAGTAGCGTTTTTCAACCGTGCCTTGTGTGGCGTTGGCGACCGTGGCCGTGACATGCAAAGGTTGCAGCCAGGCCAGCACAGCGTTTACCTGCGCCGGTTTAAAAGTGCCCCAGTTGTAACAGCCAGAGTCGACCGTGGCAGTCGCGGGGTCAGTGATGGTCGCATGGGTGCTGGCGGGTGATGTTGTCGCAGGTTCAGCTTGTGTGCTGGCGCGTATAGGCAAGGAGGTCAGGGCTTTGGGCGTAAGCAAACGCACCCGCTCGGCCTGGATTTCTGTTGCCAGCGGCCTTGGTGCAGGCGCATGGTAGCCTTGAACCAGTTGCGCGGCCAGTATCACATTCAGCAAACACAGAAATAATACAAACGCTCTCATCACACCCCACGTAAGGCCATGGTCGCCAGACCTTTGAGTACCAGATAATCGCTCAAATGCAGATGCGGGGCATACACCGGCTGTAAGGTATGGTACAACAGCGCTGCGTCACCGCCGGTAAGTATCAGCAGGGGCGGTTTGACGCAACGCTCGGCCAATTTACCATATTGCATGGCGATGGCACCTGCCACAGCTTGCAGGCAACCTTGACGCATGGCTTGCAAGCTATTGGTGGCAAAGGCCTCTGGTAATTCTTCGATTTCGTAATAAAAATAGCCCAATTGCGCGGCTCCGGTCTGCAGACTTTTCCACATCAACTGCAAACCTGGCTGAATACTGCCACCCAAAAAATCAGCCACCTTGCCAGGCTGGCGTACCAGCAAGGCGTCCATGGTGATGGCGGTGCCGGCGCTGACCACCAGCGCATCCCGCTGATAGGTGTGCCAAACGCTTAACAAGTTACACCAGCGATCCGCACCCAATTGTGTGGGTTGCAGATAACCGTTAAACAGCCCCAGACATTCCGATGGCGGCAGCACCCAGCGAAGATGCCGGGTATGCACCTGTTGTTCAAACTGCTTTTGCCATACCTGCCCCGCCACATTACTTATCCAGATTGCATCGGCAAGCTGTAAAGCCTGCTGCAAAGGCTTGCCCTTAGCCTCCCCCTGCAACCAGGCCTGGTTGTCAACCACGGCGACTTCCAGCTCGGTATCCACTGCCAACTGCTGTGGACACCAAGCCCATTTGGTGCGGCTGTTACCCGCATCAATCAGCAATTTCATGTGGCACTCCGCAGGCTAATTTCACCCGCATTAAAACGCTGCACACCCGTGGCTGTTTCCACCAGTAAACTGCCCTCTTCCGCCACACCCAACACCTGCGCCACCAGTACTTGACCATTGGCCAGATGCAGGTTGATCACTTGCTGATGAAAGGCATGAAGGGCACACCAATCTGCTTGAAAATGGGCAAATCCATGGGTTGCAAACTGCGTCAGTTGGTTAGCCAGTGCGGCCAGACAGCGTCCCAGACACAGGTTGGGGTCTAGAGGAGTGACCGATAACTGATTCAACCCCAGTGCTGGCTGCTCAATCTGTTGCCGCATTTCTGACGGTACTGCCAGGTTGAGTCCCACACCAATCACCGCTGCACTCGGACCTTCCATGTCGCCTTGCAGCTCAATCAGAATACCGCCCAATTTATGCCAGCGTTGCGCGTGCATGACGATTAAATCATTTGGCCATTTCAGCCGTACCTGTGGCAAACCCATGGCGTGCAAGGCTCGCACCAGTGCCAGACCGACCACCAGACTGAGGCCAGACAACCCGGCAGCACCACACTGAAAACGCCATAACAATGAAAAGGTGACACTGTCGCCCAACCGTGACAACCAACTGCGGCCTCGACGGCCACGCCCGGCTGTTTGCAATTGTGCCGCCACGCAGGTGGCATGCGCCACGCCACGTACGCTTTCTTGCATCAGGTAACGATTGGTAGAGTCGACTTCGGCCAATACTTGTACATGAAACCACGACGCATATTCGCCACAGGCTGCCACAATCGCTGGCTGGTCGAGTAGCATCACTGCCTGTGGTAGGCGATAACCGCGGCCACGTACCGCAAACACGTTCACCCCTAAGGCTTGCACGGCCTGTATGGCGTGATAGATAGTCGCGCGCGTCACACCAAATTGGCGCGCCAGGGTCTCACCTGAATGAAACTTGCCATCGGCAAGCACTGCCAGTATCGGAAAAGCCAGTTTGTTCATGAACGCTAATGTATGGTCTTTCGCATGTTGTACTCTGCACGCAGTGTAGCACAGCGCCCACGCGGGCGTGCAGACTGGCCGGGATAAGCGCAGCTTAGGCCATGTATTATCTGTTTTGGCGCTTACTGTCTCGGGTGTAAAATAGGTGTACCTTTACACATTGAACTCAGCCATGTCCTCCGAAAAAGAACCCATTGCTCCCGCCTCCAATTTTATCCGCGCCATCGTAGACAAAGATCTGGCCGAGCAAAAATATGCCAACAAACATTGGGCAGGCACGCCAGGCGATGCCGCGCACCATGCCAGCGGCCAGACCGACTTTGCCAAGATTCGCACCCGCTTTCCGCCAGAACCGAATGGTTATTTGCATATCGGCCATGCCAAATCGGTATTCCTCAACTTTGGTCTGGCACGGGATTATGGCGGCATCTGCCATATGCGCTTTGACGATACCAATCCGGAAAAAGAAAGCCAGGAGTATGTAGACAGCATCACCGAGATGGTGCAATGGCTGGGCTTTGGCTGGGACAACCCGCGCCCGGACGGCAGCCGCGAGAACAACCTGTATTTTGCCAGCGACTATTTTGACTTTATGTACGCCGCTGCCGAGGCGCTGATACAGCGCAGGCAAGCCTATGTGGACGAGCAAAGTGCCGATGAAATGCGCATTAACCGCGGCACGCTGACGGAGCCAGGCAAAAACTCGCCCTACCGCGACCGTAGCGTAGAAGACAACCTGCGCATTTTTAGAGAAATGCGTGATGGCAAACACGCCGATGGCCGCATGGTATTGCGCGCCAAAATCGACATGGCCTCGCCCAATATCAATATGCGTGACCCGGCCATCTACCGCATCCGACGCGCCCACCATCACAACACCGGCGACAAATGGTGCATCTACCCGATGTACACCTACGCCCACCCGATTGAAGACGCACTGGAAACCATCACCCACTCCATTTGTACGCTGGAATTTGAAGACCAGCGGCCGTTTTACGACTGGCTGATGGACAATCTGGCCGATGCCGGCATGATTAACAAACCGGTGCCCTACCAGTATGAGTTTGCCCGCTTAAACCTGACTTATGTCGTGTTGTCCAAACGCAAGCTGATTCAACTGGTAGAAGAAAAACATGTGTCAGGCTGGGATGACCCGCGCCTGCCCACCCTGGCCGGTGCCCGCCGCCGTGGCTACGCCCCCGAGGGCTTCAAACTGTTTACCGACCGCATCGGTGTGTCCAAGGCCGACTCCTGGATTGA
>CAYYBN010000136.1:0-5504 GCA_964470225.1 uncultured Methylotenera sp.
GGGTGCTTTGGTCAGGTGTTCAGGCAGGCTGAGGCCGAAGCTAGCCAAGGTATGGACAAAATACCCGGCCCAGCCATTGGCCACAGCGGCGGCGCCGACGCCATATTCCAGCAACAGCATCCAGCCCATCAGCCAGGCGATCAACTCGCCAAAGGCCACATAGCTATAGCCATAGGCACTGCCTGAACCACCGATAGAAGCCGAGAGTTCAGCATAAGCCAGTGCGGCAAAACCGGCGGCAAAGGCCGCAATAATAAATGACAGCACCACAGCCGGGCCAGACTGAGTCGCGGCGGCAATACCAGTGAGTACGAAAATACCGGTGCCGATGGCACCGCCTATGCCCAGCAATGCAAGGTCAAACGCGGTCAGACATTTTTTGAGGCCGGTCTGTGCGTGCGGGGTAACCGGTTTGGTGCGGAATAATTGTTTGAACATGTACTTCTCCCTGTTTTCTAGCAGGTTAAAGCAATCGCTGGCCCAGCGTCAATCTACATTCACTGCAGATTCGTTAATTGCCGTAAGCGTGAATTTATGTGTGGATTAACTGGCGTAATGTTGTCGCATCACTGCAATCATGTGGCTATGGTCGAGCACGCCTGCGCTTTCGCGTATGCTGTGCATGGCCCACATCGGATTGCCAACGTCGACGGTGGCAATGCCCAGTTGCGCAGCCATAATCGGCCCGATGGTGCTGCCGCAGCCGAGGTCAGTGCGGTGCGCATATTGCTGAAACGGCACACCAGCCTGCTGACAAAGCTGCATAAAACGTGCAGCGGTACTGGCATTGGTGCTGTAACGCTGGTTGGCATTGGTTTTAATCACTGGCCCCTGATTCACCTGCACATGGTGGCAAGGTTCATAACTACCTGCATGGTTAGGGTGAAAGGCGTGTGCCATGTCGGCGCTGATGAAAAAACTGTTGGCAAAGCTGCGCAGCTTGTCTTCACTAGACAATTGCGTGCTATGGCAGATACGCTCAATCACATCCAGCAAAAAGCTGCCTCCGGCGCCCGTGGCGCTCTCCGAGCCCACTTCTTCATGGTCAAACAATGCACACACCAGTGTGGACTGCGGTTTGTCCGTGGCCAGCAAGGCTGTCAACGCGGCATGGCAAGAGGCCAGGTTATCGAGCTGACTGTCTGCGACAAATTCCTGATCCATGCCCCAGAAACGCCCTGTTTGCAGGTCATACAAGGCCAGATCCCAGCTCACAATGGCGGACGCATCCACTTGTAGATGACGGGCGAGTGCATCAGTTAGCAAAGTCTGCGCCTCACTGCTGTTAGCGGCCTGACCAAAAATCAATGGTAGACCAGTCTGTTTGTTGAGCAGCAAGCCTTTTTCATTGACTTCGCGGTTCATGTGTATGGCCAAATTGGGCAAACGTGCCACCGCCTGATCCAGTTGCAGCAAGCGACTTTGCAGGCCCTCTGGCGTTTGCACCATCACACGTCCGGCCAGGCTCAGGTCACGGTCGGTAAACGTCGCCAGTATTGGCCCACCGTAGACTTCCACACCCAGTTGCGCCAGCCCTTCGCTGGCATAGGCGGCTTTCGGTTTTAGGCGCAAGCCTGGCGAGTCGGTATGGGCGCCAATTATACGCAAGCCACTGTTGGCCAATGCTTGCTGACCCAGCACAAACGCGATAATCGAACCGCCATCCCGCACCACATAATATTTGCCGCCGGTCCTGAATTGCCAGGGTTCGTTTTCACGTAAGTTTTTAAAGCCATGCGCCTTGAGTTGGCTCAGCAAGAGTATGGCGAGATGCAGCGCGCTGGCCACCGCATGCCACGGGCTGGGGCTGGCATCAATAAACTCGATCAGGGCTTGTGCCTGCTGGCGCACCAGTGCTGAAATCTCCATCTCACACCCAGTCTTTTTCAATTAAAAAGTCGCTGTACAGTTTGGCTTCTGCGCTATTGGCTTCTGGCTTCCAGTCATAGCGCCATTTCACCAGCGGCGGCATGGAGAGCAGGATGGACTCGGTGCGGCCATTCGATTGCAACCCAAAAATCGTGCCGCGGTCAAAAATCAGGTTGAACTCGACATAGCGGCCACGTCTATACGCCTGAAAATCACGTTCGCGCTCGCCATACGGCGCGTCTTTACGACGTTGCACAATCGGCAGATAAGCTTGCACAAACGCATCGCCCACCGCTCGTTGCAGGGCAAAACTCTGCTCAAACCCCAGTTCGCTGAAATCGTCAAAAAATACACCACCAATACCGCGCGGCTCTTTGCGATGTTTCAGAAAAAAATACTCGTCGCAATCGTGTTTGAATTTGGGGTAATACTGCGCGCCAAAGGGTGCCAGTGCTTCTTTATTGACACGATGAAAGTGGATGCAATCTTCTTCATTGCCATAGTACGGTGTCAGATCCATGCCACCACCAAACCACCAGATATCCTGCTCGCCTGCGTGCTGCGCCTTGGCATGAAAAAAACGCACATTCATGTGTACCGTCGGTATAAAAGGGTTGTGCGGATGAAACACCAGTGATACCCCCATGGCTTCCCAAGGCCGCCCGGCGGCTTCCGGGTGCGCCACACTGGCGGCTTGGGGTAACTTATTGCCCAGCACATGTGAAAAGCCTATGCCTGCGCGTTCAAACACATGTCCATTTTCCAGCATGCAAGAATTGCCGCCGCCACCCTCAGGCCGTTGCCAGCCATCATGCAAAAAAGTTTTACCATCCACCAGTTCGACCGCTTCAATAATGCGGGCTTGCAAACCTTGCAGGTAATCATAAACAGCTTGGGTATTCATGGTGTATTCAGTGTAGGTGTTACATTAATGACTTATCTGGATTGAGCGGTGATATTAAAGCTTTAGAGGGGATTTGCAAAATAGGTTTGCGAATTTTTGAAGCAAACCTCCAGCAATGTCGGCTGTTAGCATTCCCAGTAACCTCTCTGCTTGGTTCACTTTTTGGTCAAAACTAACAAATTTAAATGCTTAATTCTGAATTTGAAACAACTTGTCTACTATGCGAATTTTGTAACCGAGCAGCTAACAATTGCTGCTTCGCGGATTGAATCGAAACTTCAATCCAATGTCGTGGATTTCGCGTCACGTTTACGTCACGCTACAAAATGACAAAAGCCTATGATTTCTCACAGGCCTTTGATTTATTTGGTAGGGTGTGCGGGCATCGAACCCACAACAAACGGATTAAAAGAAAGCAGTATAAAATAAATATCTATATTTATCAGTTACTTGCAATGCTCTCGAATGTGTTTTTTAGTGCTTTTTAATCCAAATTCAGCCTGTTTTGAGCATTTGGTTACGTTTTAGCTACGGTATATTAGATACCAAGCTCTTTACGATTTTCTTAAATCCATGTTTCCAGGTGATGGAGCAAATAAACCGCTTGCTTAATGCATTCAGTCCGGCCTCATCACTAATGGGGTCACCTTACGTAGTCGCTGATGTTTCTTTGCTTACGCAAGGCATCCAAAATAATCACCACCGATTTATTTACGCCTAATATCATTGGTAGTGATTGAATCGCCGTTTGATGATGTCCAGGCTGGCTTGTAGAGGTGCGATACCCATTCAACCATAATCCAAGCATGGGGCTTTGCATAATCGCTTTGTAAGCGGCAACAAAACGCGTTTCACCACTCACCGCTTCAAGTTGTGAGTCTTGACTATTGCGCTTGATTGCATCCAACAAACGAAGCAAGGCATCGTTAGTTGGATGATGCAATTGCAGTTGTTTGGTTTTCAGTAAATTGTCTAAGCTCATGTTCAGAGCCGATGATAAACAACTTCGGCTTGTTTAAAATTTCTTTGATAAACGAATCACTTTTTTCAACACGACTTTTAAAGCTATCCACCGAATACACAACAGGGTTAATTTCGCGCTTTAACGTTGCTTGACTCTCGTGCAGCATACCAACCACATCACCAAAGCCAATATCGCCAATCACCATCACATCAATATCACTATTCGCTTGCGCTTCACCCCGGGCCACAGAACCAAACACCATGGCAAGCTGAATCTGATCTTTGACGCTGGACAAGGCATCCGCTATCACATCGGCCAAACCAGAGGTTTTACGAAAAATACTCGCAAGTTCCTCAAAAATTGGGCACTGTACATTTGCGCTATAGTGCTGCTGATTACCGACCTTTTTACTTTGAAGAATCCCTGCATCGGATAACTTACTCAGTTCTTTATGCAAAGTACCCGCGCTTGTATTGGTGAGCCTAGCCAACTCACGCACGTGATAGCCCTGTTCAGGATGCAATAAAAGCAACCCTAAAATGCGTTTTCTATACTCACCGAATAATATATCAGACAACATTATTGTTTTCTTTTTAGCTTCAAATGTAGCAATTAATGCTACGTTTAAAACTAAAAATCAAGCAGTATCTATATATCTGAAGATGATCAGGGCAAATGGTGAGTAATTCAACAATCAGCTAACAACTTATCGCATGGCTATCGCTAAAGTGATGGCTCAAAATCTTGTTTTGCAAGCCCCGTCGAAAGTGCTTTTAGTGAAATGTAATAATGCAAGACCTGTCCCCTGCGAGTATGTTGAAGCACGCTTTCGCCAGTCCCGCTTGATGGATGGGTTAGCCTTATAGTTCACTTAGAGATACCTATGTCAACTTACGCCAATAAATGCCTACTATAACTGCAATTATCAGTGGGATTGCAACCATAATAGTTAAACTGGCTGGTTGTGTGTATAGCTCAAAGATTTCAGGGCTAGGCGGCCACAGGAAAATGAGGGTTGCGTTAATAAAATAGCATGAAAAGTATAGATAAATCGCCCAACGTTTCATTCTTAGAATGCCTAAACCTGCCAATGCAGTTGCACCTTTGGAAATTAAATTCCAAACACTTCTCCCAGATGAAAAATCTCCGCCGAGGAAAAGTATCTTGGCGAAAATGAGTAAACCACCAATTAACAATAACCAACCAAGAACTTTTAGTGCCAGCGGAACGGGAATCTTGTTAGTGCTTTGCATAATATTCCTCATATTAGGCTAACGAATGAAAGGGACTTCCCCGTCCCGAGGTTGCGGCGGAAGCCGCGAGCAGTTAAAACTGCAATGATTGAGTTTCCACACTTCATCACTCCAAAGAAAAGGGGAAGTCCATGAATATTGTCACACTCGGTATTGATTTAGCCAAGAATATATTCGCATTACACGGCGTTGACAACAACGGTGCTGCGGTTTTGGTTAAACCACGTGTTGCACGCGATCAACTACTTTCCATTGTCGCCAACTTACCATCCTGCCTCATCGGGATGGAGGCCTGTACAGGCGCACATCATTGGGCAAGAGTGTTTCGTCAGCATGGGCATACCGTGCGGCTCATGGCCCCCAAGTTTGTCGCGCCTTATCGCATGTCAGGTAAACGCGGTAAAAACGATGCCGCTGATGCTGCCGCTATTTGTGAAGCTGTCACCAGGCCCAATATGTAGGGTATAAATAATTTTGTGTAAACGGTCATTTTGCAGGAAACTGCATTCTTACT
>CAYYBN010000137.1:0-3845 GCA_964470225.1 uncultured Methylotenera sp.
GTTGTTGTTTAATATCAGCGAAATTGGCGACACTTTCCCATTCACCGTTTTCAACACTCTCTATCAATCGGGTCTCATCGCTATTCATTTGCGGTCTCCTTCAGGTATCGCTGCGTGTACTTTCTGCTTGGAAAAATGGTTTTCAGAAAAATCTCCGATCCATTCATCACACATGGGACACACATTGCATACGATTCAATCTCGACAATTAAAATCAGCTGATCTGGGTAACGTGCCTGATTGGGGTGTTGAAGTACATCTAATAAACAGCCTTCCTCTATGGCAATGACCACCCGCTCAAACGACAAATGACGCGATCGTTTGAGTTGCTCATTTTTTTCATCACTCCAGTTAAACACCATCTTTGCATGCTAGGTTGATGTGTGCCTTTTGTCAACATTGTCCGGTGTTGCTTCACTCACATGCCAGTGGATATCCAGCGTTTTCAAGGCATCTAGATATGCATCGTAACTGACCAAGCCCATACAAGGCATAGCACCTCTTGGCAGGTGTTGTTGGGCAAGCAGTTGTCTGGTCAGCAAAATAGCGGGCATACACGGTATATGCGGGCCATCCCCAGACCGGGCAATCAGCTCAAAACGAATGGTTTTGCTGTGCTGGCTGACCGCGTCTGTCCCGGTGAGGTGCATATGAAATGCGCTATTCGCAGACCCTAGCCAGTCAAACCAGAATGACATGTGCAGCATGATGGCTGCATAGCGTTGTAAGCGACGCACCAAGTCCATGCGTACTGTCCACGAAAGTCCCCATAGCATCAGATGCAGTAGCGGGATTTCCAGTCCGGCATAAAAGCGTATGGTTTTTAATGACGAATAGCGCTTGGGAAACAATGCCAAATCCGGCACGTCGCAATAGCCTAGCAAGCGCCAACCCAAGCCTGGGTACTTTCTTGCCCTGAGCCCTTGCCAGCCATAAATCCGCGTTGAAGTACCGTTGATGCGCGTGGTAAAAGGCTTGCCCGTATAGCCAAGAATGGCCGCCGTCGTAGCCAAACCGCGAGTGGTTTTTTGTGCGGTACTGATGCCATAGTCGAGTTCGTGCAACGCAGAAAATGTAGGCAGATAGTGGTCTATGATGGCTGAAGTCAGGCATGGGACGGAGCTTGCGCCGCTGACGACCATGACCCCGGCTCGTTGCGCCTGTTCATCTAACGCGGAAATACCCTCGACAAATTCTCTGCCATCCGCGAGGTCGATGTAGTGCGCACCAGCGTCGATACTGGCTTGTGCCACAGCATAGTTGCGTTGCTGAAATGGTCCACAGGTGTGAATGACGATGGATGGGCATAACTCGGACAACACTGGAGCCAGGTCGCCTTCAACGTCGATTTGGCAAGCTTGTACCGGGTGAGTCGCATTCAGTCCTTGTGCAAACACCTGCGCTTTATGCAGCGAGCGACCCGCAATCACAAGTTGTATGTCGGGCTCTTTTGCCAGGACACTGGCAATGACACTGCCAAAATTGCCATAGCCTCCCAGAATCAAGACGCGTTGTATCTGCTTAGTCATCGAGCGTAAAGCGTCCTTGGTATGCATACATCTTGCCCCACCAGGGGTGGCTGATTTCAACCTGAATATCAAAATGCCGGTCGTCCACAGGGGTTTCAATGGCATTGCCAGCACCAATCAGTGCAGTCAGAGGCAGAGGCATCAGATGACCAAACAGGCGCAATACATAGCCCATGTGTTTAAGTTTGACGCAGCCATCTTCCCAATAAAAAGCCGTTTTCCAACCTATGCCAAAGCGCATCCACTCGACCACAACGTTGCCATCCAGCTGTTCCATATGAGAAACAAACCGGTATGCTGGCCGGTGGGTAAAGTGGAATGTGCGATTGAAAGTAAAAGCTCTGTTGCGCGGATGGCTGATGAATGCCACAGTGACCGGCACCTGTCGCGCATTGGCGGGTGGAATCATGCCCGACCACCACAGCAATGGCGACAGCCATTTGAGCGGGCCACGGCACATGACATCCAACTGTCCGCTGACCACAAAATGGTCGTGACTATAAGGGCGGTTACGGTAATGTTTTTGCATGACAGGTGGCAAAGCGTGCCAGCTTGCGCCAAAAATATCCTGAAAAATCGGCCGCTGCTTGCGTGCCAGATTATCTATCAACCCGCGGCCATGACGCTTGAGCAGCCAGTTTCTGATGCCTCTTAACCATGGGTAGCTGATACTGGCGATGTTGTCAGACCAGAACAGTGCTTTGTTGAGTAGATTAAACCAGCCTGCATGCTCGCCAAATTGCGCCATGAATCTGAGTGCATGTTTGCCGTGGTAAAACCGCTGCCCATCGTAAATCACCATGCCCTCGTCCAGATCTAGCTGCTGCGCTGCAATCTCGCGCAGTAGAAAGTGATGCTGCTCCATACGCGCATTGACCAATACTAGCCGACCATATTGCTGCTTGATACGCAGCGCCAGCGCGGCATTGGTACACAGTGGGCAATCGCCATCATAGACAAACCAGACAGTGTTGATTGCGTTCTGCGTTTGCATATTGAATGACATTATTGAGCGATGCTGACGGTCACCTGCTGCCCAAACGCTTCCACCACCTGCCCGGCACGGATTTTGGCTGTTTTGCGGCGTTCGATTTGGCCATCCACTTTGACCAATCCTTCCGCCACCATGGATTTTCCCTGACCACCGCTATCGGCAATGCCGGTGAGTTTGAGCAAATCGCAGAGGGCGATAAATTCGCCTCGGAGTTCAAACGTCTGCATGGATTATCCTTTCAAATGCAGTGGCAATCCGGCGGCCACAAAGGTGACGTTATTGGCAATGCGGGCAATATCCTGATTCAGTCGGCCTTGTTCGTCCTGAAACTGGCGGTTGATTTCGCCCAGCGGGACGATGCCCATGCCGACTTCATTGCTGACCAGAAATGCCTGTGCTCGCAGCGTTGGTAGCAGCTCCAGAAAATTTTGTCTTTCAGTCTGCCAATTGACATGCGCCGGTTTGTCGCAGTCACTACAGATGCACTGTGCCAGCCATAGCGTCAGGCAATCGACAATCAGGCAGGTATCCGGTGCATCGTGCTGTTGCAGGGTGCTGGCCAGGTCAAACGGCGCTTCCACCACGGTCCAATAAGGCGGTCTGCTGGCCTGGTGATGCGCCACCCGCTGCGCGAATTCATCATCGTAGACTTGTGCGGTGGCGATATAGGTGACGGGCAACTCCTGCGCCGCGGCCAGACCTTCGGCATAGCGGCTTTTGCCGGAGCGGGCGCCACCTAAAATCAGATGACTAGGCATGGGTGTGTCCTGTGGTTTGTTGTTGTTGCCAGTATTGTATGATGGCTTGCAGTTGCGGCAAACCCTCCAGAAACAGCGCCGGGCCCGGTTGCAGCAGTGCGACGGATTTGATTTCGTACACATGCCCATTTTTTACCGCAGGCAAAGTCTCCCAGCCGGGGCGCGATTTGATGAGTTCGGGCTGACATTTTTTACCACACCACGAGGCGATGATGATGTCCGGTTGTTTGGCCAGCACTTGTGCGCTGCTGACCTGACGCTCGCAGGCTGACGGGCAATCACGTAATTCGGCAAAACAATCGTCACCGCCTGCGGCTTCAATCAGCTCGCTCACCCAGCGTATGCCGCTCATCATGGGCGCATCCCATTCTTCAAAGTAGATGCGTGGCCGCCGTGGCCATTGCCGACTTTGTGCCTGAGCGGTGGCCAGTCGAGCCTGATAGTCGGTGACCAATGCCTGCGCCTGTGCCGCTGCACCCACCAGTTGGCCCAAGGTGCGTATCATTTGTAGGGTTTGCGCAAGGCTGCGCTGGTTAAACACGTGTACCTGACAACCTGCCTCAA
>CAYYBN010000137.1:3855-5428 GCA_964470225.1 uncultured Methylotenera sp.
AATCAACCGTGCCGCGATGGGCGCTTGCAGGTCAGAAAAACACAGCACCAGATCGGGTTGCAGGGCCAGAATTTTGTCGATATTGGCACTGGTAAAGGCGCTGATACGGGCTTTTTCTTTACGTGCCTGCGGTGGACGCGTGGTGTAGCCAGAGATGCCGACAATGCGTGCTTGTGCGCCGAGCAGATACAGCACTTCCACCGTTTCGGTGGTCAGGCAGACGATACGTTGCGGCCAGTCAGTCATTGCCATTTATCAAGGCTGCGTACCGGCAGCTTGCCAGCCGTTTTCCATCAGTAGTTCGGCCAGTGGTTGTGCCTGTCGCCAGCCTTGTTCTACCAGCATGGGTGATCTGTAAAAGGTATTCACGTGGCCCAGACACAAAATGGCTACCGGTTTGGCGGTGGCGGGCATGCCGAGTAGCGCTGCCAAGGCTGGCGGGTCATACAGGCTGACCCAACCCGTGCCCGGCCCTTCGGCGCGCGCCGCCAGCCACAGGTTTTGAATGGCACAACTGACCGAGGCCAGATCCATTTCCGGCATGGTGCGGCGACCAAACACATGCTGCTCGCGCTGGTCGCACAAGCTGGCCACCAGCAATTCGCCGCAGTCGAGAATGCCTTCCACCTTAAGCCGTAAAAATTCAGCCATACGGGCAGTATTTTCGACTTCACCAATCGCTTGCGCGGTAAGCTTACGCTCAGCCTCCACCAGCGCATGGATGCGCTTGCGCAAGCAAGCATCGCTAATGCGGATAAAGCGCCACGGCTGCATCAGGCCGACACTGGGCGCCTGATGCGCCGCGGTTAGCAGTTTGTGCAGTACCTCGGGCGCCACCGGCGTTGGCAAAAAATGCCGCATATCGCGCCGTTCGGCAATCACCTTATAAATGGCGGCTTTGTCGGATTCGTTATAGGCGTGGGTCATGATAAAAAAAGCCGCAATGTGCGGCTTTCTCGGTAAGGTCGTTAATTAGTGCATTTGACGGGAGTACAAGGCCGTGTGTTTCAACAGTGCCAGACCACGACGAGCCAGCAATATCAGTGCGACATACAACATGGTATAACCGAGCCAGGACGGCAGGTATTCCCAACCATGGTGCAACGCTGACCAGACCCCTTCCTGCGGGAAACGGCCAGAGTACAGGTAGTAGGTTTGGGTCGAGATAACAAAGGCCAGGGTGCTGGTAAACATGGCAACCACCAAAAAAGACACTGCTGCAAAAGGCTGTTTGCGCTCAGCCAACCATAAGCCGCCCAACCACATGGCCGCATAGGCAGGGATCAGTCCCCAGTAGCCGTTGGTCAGGCAAAAACCTTGCGCCGGATCGAGTGCTGCGGCACCAAAGTCGATGCAGGCCGCCAGTACAAACAGCAATACAAACCAAACTGCACGACGCAACACCAAGCCCCCTAGCAAAAACACCATCACGCTGACATCCGGCAGCGAAAACGGCGTCAGCATGTGACTGCCACGGGTCAGCAGCATAAAAAAGGCCAAGCCGGCGGCAATGAAAGCCATTGAACGGAAATTGCTTGAAGGGGTTGAAAACATAATGTGCCCTGTGTCGTCG
>CAYYBN010000138.1:0-3727 GCA_964470225.1 uncultured Methylotenera sp.
TAGAAATCAAGCTGTAAAATAAGAAACGGATAACATCGTATTGCATGTTATGCAATGAGATGTTGTCAATTGAAAATAAGTACGGTATAATCCGCGCTTTTCGGTGGACGGTCAATTGCAATCGTCCACTTTAACTATAAAGAAGGAACTGATCATGAGCGTAGGGCTTATTGGTCGCAAGGTGGGTATGACCCGCATTTTTACAGATGAAGGCGCAAGCATTCCTGTAACCGTGCTGGAAGTGGTGCCTAACCGCGTGACACAAGTGAAGACAGTTGCAAGCGATGGCTATACAGGCCTGCAAGTCGCTTACGGCGTACGTCGTGCAAGTCGCATCAACAAGGCGCTGACCGGGCATTATGCCAAGGCAGGCGTGGCAGCTGGTGCTGGTATTAAAGAATTCAATGTGACTGAAGATGTGTTGGCCGGTTATCAGGCTGGTGCTAACATCACTGTCGATATTTTCTCCGTGGGTCAACTGGTCGATGTTACCGGTACTTCCATTGGTAAAGGTTTCGCTGGTGCAATCAAGCGACACAACTTCTCCTCTAACCGTGCATCTCATGGTAACTCTCGTTCACACAACGTGCCAGGTTCAATCGGTATGGCGCAAGATCCAGGTCGAGTTTTCCCTGGCAAGCGTATGCCTGGACATCTGGGTGATGTTAAAGTCACTACCCAGAATTTGGAAATTGTGCGTGTAGACATAGAGCGTAACCTGTTATTGATTAAAGGTTCAGTACCTGGCTCCAAAGGTGGCAATGTAGTTGTTCGTCCAGCCATCAAAGCGAAAGGGGCTCAATAATGGAATTGAAAGTAATCGATCAAAACGGCAAATTGTCCAAAAAGGGCGTGCAAGCCTCTGACGTGGCCTTTGGTCGTGAATACAATGAGTCTCTGGTGCATCAGCTGGTTGTGGCTTACATGGCCAATGCCCGCACCGCGACCCGTGCACAAAAAACCCGTGCGACTGTTGCTCACACCACCCACAAACCTTTTGCGCAAAAGGGTACAGGTAACGCCCGTGCCGGTATGTCATCCAGCCCTTTGTGGCGCGGAGGTGGTCGTGCATTCCCAAACTCACCTAACGAAAACTACAGCCACAAGATGAACCGCAAGGCCTATCGCGCCGGTATGCAAACCATCTTGTCCGAGTTGGTGCGTCAGGACCGCTTGAAAGTGGTGGATGAGTTTAAGGTGGATACACCTAAAACCAAACAATTCGTACAAAAAATGAATGCGTTGGGTATCGATGGTGGCGTGCTGCTGTTAACTGACAGTTTTGACGAGAATTTGTACTTATCTTCCCGTAACCTGCCAAACGTATTGGTCGTTGAAGCGCAATATGCCGACCCAGTAAGTCTGGTGCGTTTCCCTAACGTTTTGGTCACAGCCAACGCTGTGAAGAAACTTGAGGAGATCTTGGCATGATTACCGCAGCTACAAAAATACAAGATCGTTTGTTGCAAGTGATTTTGGCCCCACAAATTACTGAGAAGGCAACATTCATTGCTGACAAGCATCAGCAAATTGCTTTTAAAGTGCGTACCGATGCAACCAAGCCTGAAATCAAGGCTGCTGTTGAGCTGGTGTTCAAGGTTGAAGTTGCTTCTGTGTCTGTGATTAATGTCGCAGGTAAAGTAAAGCGTGCTGGCCGTCGCACAGGTAAGCGTAACGACTGGAAGAAAGCGTATGTAAGCTTGAAGCCTGGTCAAGAAATTAACTTTGCAGCTGGCGAATAAGGAGAGAAGACATGGCATTAGTAAAAGTCAAACCAACTTCCCCCGGTCGTCGCGGTGTCTTGAAAGTTGTGACACCAGATTTGCACAAAGGCAAACCATTTGCGCCGCTGTTGGAAAGTCAAAGTAAAAATGCAGGCCGTAATAACAACGGTCGAATCACAACTCGTCATCAGGGTGGTGGTCATAAGCAGCACTACCGTATCATCGATTTTCGTCGCAATAAGGATGGTATTCCGGCGACTGTTGAACGTATTGAGTACGACCCTAACCGCACTGCCAACATTGCGCTTTTGTGTTATGCGGATGGTGAGCGTCGTTACATCATTGCGCCACGTGGTATTGCTGCCGGTGCGCAGTTGATTAGCGGTTCTGAAGCACCGATTCGTACAGGTAATACTTTGCCTTTGCGCAACATTCCTGTGGGTAGCACCATTCATTGCATCGAGATTCAACCTGGTAAAGGCGCGCAAATTGCTCGTTCAGCTGGTACCTCTGTACAGTTGCTCGCCCGTGAAGGTGCTTATGCACAATTGCGTTTGCGTTCTGGTGAAGTGCGTCGTGTACATGTTGATTGCAAAGCAACATTGGGTGAAGTCGGTAACGAAGAGCATTCCTTACGTTCTATCGGTAAAGCTGGTGCGATGCGTTGGCGTGGTGTTCGTCCTACCGTTCGTGGTGTGGTGATGAACCCAATTGATCACCCCCACGGTGGTGGTGAAGGCCGAACTGCTGCTGGTATGAACCCGGTATCACCATGGGGTCAGAAAACTAAGGGTTATCGTACACGTAAGAACAAGCGTACAGATAACATGCGTGTAAGTCGTCGTCCGAGAAATGTAAGGTAATCGCTATGGCACGTTCTATTAAAAAAGGTCCATTTGTGGATGCACATCTGGCGAAGAAGGTTGAAACCGCTGTGGCGGGTCGAGATCGTAAACCAATCAAGACTTGGTCTCGTCGCTCGACTGTTTTGCCAAACTTTATTGGTTTAACTATTGCAGTGCACAACGGCAGACAGCATGTGCCTGTGCTCATTTCTGAAAACATGGTTGGTCACAAGCTCGGTGAATTTGCGTTGACTCGCACATTCAAGGGTCACGCGGCTGATAAAAAAGCGAAGAAGTAAGGGGCTAATCATGCAAGTAACTGCAGTATTAAAAGGCGTACACCTTTCTCCGCAAAAAGCGCGTCTGGTAGCCGATCTGGTGCGTGGTAAAAAAGTAGATCAAGCGCTGAATATTTTGGCTTTTACACCTAAGCGTGGTGCTGAAATTATCAAAAAAGTGGTTGAGTCTGCCATTGCCAACGCAGAACACAACAATGGGGCTGATATCGACACTTTGAAGGTGACTTCAATTTATGTAGATAAAGGCATGGTCATGAAGCGTATCCGTGCACGCGCAAAAGGTCGCGCAGGCCGTATTACAAAACCAACCTGTCATATTCACGTGACAGTCGGTGACTCAAAGGAATAATATGGGACAGAAAATTCATCCAGTCGGGTTCCGTTTGAGCGTTCAGAAAAACTGGGCCTCTCGTTGGTACGCCAACAGCCAAAATTTCCCTGCGATGTTGCAAAGTGACATCAGAGTCCGTGAGTTTTTAAATAAGAAATTGGCCAGTGCTGCTGTAAGTAAAATTATCATCGAGCGTCCAGCCAAAAATGCAAAAATCACGATTCACAGTGCGCGTCCAGGTGTGGTAATCGGTAAAAAAGGTGAGGATATCGAATCCTTGCGTTCTAGCTTGCAGGGTTTGATGGGTGTACCTGTACACCTGAATATCGAAGAAGTGCGCAAGCCAGAGCTAGATGCAACACTGATAGCACAATCCATTGCGCAACAGCTGGAAAAACGTGTTATGTTCCGCCGTGCCATGAAGCGTGCCATGCAAAATGCCATGCGTTTAGGTGCGCAGGGTATTAAAATCATGAGTTCCGGTCGTCTGAATGGTATCGAAATTGCGCGAACAGAATGGTATCGTGA
>CAYYBN010000138.1:3737-5414 GCA_964470225.1 uncultured Methylotenera sp.
GGCACTTTCCGGATGCCGTCGAAATCGTCGGAGCCGTCTCGGCGGCGCTGAAATCGCGCGTATCGAATGGTATCGTGAAGGCCGTGTGCCACTACATACACTGCGTGCTGATATCGACTACGGAGTAGCGGAAGCGTCTACTACCTACGGGATTATCGGAATTAAAGTTTGGGTATTCAAAGGCGAGATTTTTGGTGACAATATGTCTGTCAATGCAGCCGTAACCGATGCTGAGCCAGAGAAAAAAGTAAGAAAGCCGAGGGCTAAAGATGCTGCAACCAGCTAGACAGAAATATCGCAAGATGCAAAAGGGCCGCAATAAAGGTATTGCGACCACTGGCAACAAAGTGAGCTTTGGTGAATTTGGTTTGAAGGCCATCGGTCGTGGCCGTTTAACTGCGCGTCAAATCGAGGCTGCTCGTCGAGTGATGACACGTCACATTAAACGTGGTGGCCGCGTTTGGATTCGTGTGTTTCCGGATCAACCAATTTCTAAAAAACCGGCTGAAGTACGTATGGGTAACGGTAAAGGTAGCGTGGACTACTATATTGCCCAGATTCAGCCAGGCAAAATGCTTTACGAAATGGATGGCGTGAGCGAAGAACTGGCGCGTGAGGCTTTCCGACTGGCTGCAGCCAAGTTGCCAGTTGAAACTACATTCATGACACGTCAAATTGGCAGTTAAGGAGTAGTAAATGAAAGCGTCTGAATTGAGAGCTAAAACGTTAGATGAACTTAATAATGAGTTGGTTGAATTGCGTCGTGCGCAGTTTTCTCTGCGTATGCAAGTTGCAACACAACAATTGAACAAAGTAGATCAGCTAGGCAAAGTACGCAAAGATATCGCTCGCGTAAACGCCGTGTTGGCTGAGAAAGCGAAACAGGCATGATGACTGAAAAAGTAAAAGTTGTACGCACTTTGACTGGTCGTGTGGTCAGCAACAAAACCGATAAAACGGTCACCGTGCTGGTTGAACGTAAAGTGAAACATCCATTAATTGGTAAAGTGGTTGCGAGATCAAATAAATTTCATGCACATGATGAAAGCAATGCATGTAAAGAAGGTGACATTGTTACCATCACTGAAAGCCGCCCATACTCCAAGACCAAGACTTGGGTTGTGAGCAAAATCGAGGCAAAATAAGTTGCTTAGATGATTAACTGAATACTGCTTGTCAAAAGCTATTTTTTAGTTAATAATATTGGACTTTTCGGTGCCCGCCTTAACTGGCATGTAGCTGGCACCCCAATACTGACCGTGGTCTATTGGCCTTAACGTTTTCTGGACGCAAGTTCAAAAGCGAGCGGCCAGTAGTGGTTATAACGGATTAAGTTGGAGATTATTTCTCATGATTCAAATGCAATCTCGGCTCGAAGTGGCCGATAACACTGGTGCGCGTTCTGTTCAGTGTATCAAGGTCTTGGGTGGTTCCAAGCGTCGTTACGCCAGTATTGGCGATATCATTAAGGTCAGTATCAAAGATGCTGCTCCGCGTGGTCGTGTCAAAAAAGGCGAGGTGTATAACGCTGTGGTTGTGCGTACCGCCAAAGGTGTGCGTCGTCCAGATGGCTCGTTAGTAAAATTTGATGCCAATGCCGCTGTGTTGTTGAATAACAAACTGGAGCCGATTGGTACACGTATTTTTGGTCCTGTCACCAGAGAATTAAGGGCACGT
>CAYYBN010000139.1:0-5394 GCA_964470225.1 uncultured Methylotenera sp.
CCCACCGAAACTGCCTTTATGCAAGCCAGGCTAAATCTGCTTCAAGAAAAAACCCCTGACGCCCGCTTGCAGCAGCGCTGGCTGCCCTATGCCCATATTAGTCGTAGCTTGAAACAGGCAGTAATTGCTGCCGAAGACAGCCGCTTTATTGAACATCAAGGATTTGACTGGGCAGGCATCGAACGTGCCTTTGAGAAAAATCTTAAGAAGGGAAAAATTGTGGCCGGCGGTTCTACCATCAGCCAGCAACTGGCTAAAAACTTGTTTTTATCTGGTCATCGTACGCCTTGGCGCAAGGCGCAAGAAGCGGTGATTACCTTTATGCTGGAACACCTGATGAGTAAACGGCGCATACTCGAAATATATCTGAATGTTATTGAGTGGGGTGAAGGCGTATTTGGTGCCGAGGCAGCCGCCAGACATTACTTTCATGTAAGTGCCCGCACACTTAGCCAGACGCAGGCGGCCAGATTAGCGGCCATGATTCCCAATCCGCGCTTCTACGATGCGCATCGACAAACCCGTTATTTAAATCGTCATACTGCCACCATACAAGCCCGTCTGGCATTGGTGAAAATACCCTGATTATTCAGCATCTGTTCTACCTTTGCGATTGTCGGCAAGCGTCTACACTAGGCTACTGATTGACATTTTCTTGGCAAACTTCTCAGCGTGATGCGTGTTGTGAGGTATGCCAACCACCTGCTGACAGTCCTTGGATTCAGCGGGCAGCCATACAGGTTTATTTGCATGTTGGCCTAGGCCCTGCACAGCGAGTGTAGATAACAAGGGTATGAGGTAACGGCCAGTTGAACTGGCCGTATTTTTTGGTGCACAGCGACCCGTGGCTAAGCCCCGCCGATATCAAACATCGCTTCCATCTCATGTTTACCATAAGCGCGCAGAGACAACATGGTTTCGGTGCTGCGTATGCCTTCAACCGCAGCCAGTTGCTGTGTCACCAGTGCCGACAGGGCGTCCGTGCCGGGGACATTCAGTATCGCCACCAGATCATAATGGCCGCTCACCGAATACACCTCACTGACCCCGTCAAGCTCTGCCAATTGGGTGGCAACTGGACTGATCTGCTGGCGCTCGCATTGAATCAACATAATACAGGTAATCATTGGTAGCCTCCTTGTAATAGCCGCAGCATCCGATTACACGGTTTTGGTGGCCGCATGGGTGTTGTCCATCACCGTCTGTACCGCTGCGCGCCCTTGATAACGTTTGAGCAATGCACGGTATACGCCCTGAAAATCGGCGGGGTCCACCGGCAACAGCCATTGTTTGATGCGGGTAAACACGTTCAGTGGCAATTGCAAGTCCGCCAGCAATTCGTCGATATGATGCAACGAGAACGGGATGATGTTGGTGCCCTTGGAGTGCTTGCCTTCGGTGCGGGCTTCCATCCATGCCAGTCGTTCCATGATGGTTTTACGCTGCTGGTCTGCCGGGGGCAATTGCATGTGACCGCCGATATGGTCGGCCAGCCAAAACGCGCCAACTTCGGCATTGAGTTGGCTGAAGAAAGACGAGTTGTAGCCATTAAACGCCAACCTTGGATAGTTGACCGGCAACATCGAGCGATACAGCACAAAGTTGCCCTGGTCATCGGTGACATGCTGCATGACGGCAGGAGACAGGAACGGTACGCGTTGGTGCCAGCCAGTACCACAGACGATGATGTCGGCACGCAGACGGCGACCATCGGTCAGCATGGCGTAGCGTACGCCGTTATCGATGACCAACGCTTCTATGCTGTTGTGCTTGGCCACTTTAATTTTGCCCGCCGCTACACTTTCAAAAAAACCGTCAGTGACTAGGCTGACTGTACTGCGCGCAATCGATTCCAGTGGCTGTTCCGGTTTCAACCCCAGTTGTTCCAGCTTGCACTGGCGATTAATCACCCATTGCACCTGATTAAGCATGCTGTTGCGGATAGGTAGCCCCACGCCGTGCAAAAAGCGTTCAAAGCCCTTCACACGGATATATTTGAACAGCCCCTCGCCCATACGGGTTAAAAACAGATATTTGTAGTTGAGCACATTCATCAGACGTTTGGGCACTTTCCAGATCAGGTGTCTGGCCACCACCGTGGTGCTGGCGGCTTTCTGACAGATTGCCTGCGCCACATCGGTAGACGATTTGCCATAGCCGACCACCAGCACATGTTTGCCATCGGCATCGGCCAGATTGGTAAATTCACTGGTATGACACAAGCGCCCGCCGGCTTCGGTAAAGGCTGGTGCGCCAGGATAATCTGGAATCATCGGTTGCGAAAAAATACCGTTGCAGACAATGAGATAGTCAAAGTGACGGGTATTGGTGACGGATTCAGCAGTTGGGTTCATCTGCTGACGCACAGTCAATTGCCAGCCATTTGACAGCGGTTCCGCTTGCAGCACTTCACTATTGAGCTGGATGTTTTCCTTAAAGCCGAATTTTTGGGTATAGGCATCCAGATAGCGTTGTACCTGATCACCGGAAGGCCATTCCGGATACTCGGCCGGATAAGGAAAGTCCGAGTAAGCATAGGTCGATTTTACGTTTTGCGTGGTCAGATTTGGGTAGCGTCTGGCCGCACTCCACACGCCACCCACGTCAGCTTCTTTTTCAAACACGGTCACTTCATGTCCCAGTGCTTTTAGCACTTTGGCGGTACTTAAACCGGCAAAACCGGCGCCTACAATCGCAATATTCATCACAGTTCCCTTCTGCATTAAAAAATCCTACAGAGCCGTTCTCTGTATTCATGGCCGCAGTATTGTGCGTGCGCAGCTTGCCGACTATCCAGAAACTGCCAGTGTTATCCGCATGCAGCAGTCATCTGCAATCAGCGTGCACAAAGCTGCAGTTGGCGGATAGCGTCTGCATGGAACGGATAGACGATGCCCTGTGCCTGCGCGAAAGTAGTAACCGTGCAGTCAGCCAACACTTGGGCTGACAACGCAGTAGGCAGTTTTCAACCTGAAACGAGATGAAACGAGAACACCATGGGACACATGACTATGGAAACAACCACAGCAGGACAAATGATCACCATCAGTGCTGACACCCCGGCCTTTCAGGGCTATCTGGCCTTGCCTGCCACTGGTCGCGGACCAGGATTGGTGCTGTGTCAGGAAATTTTTGGCGTCAATGCCAATATGCGGGCGATCGCAGACCTGTATGCCGAAGAGGGGTATATGGTGCTGGTGCCCGATTTGTACTGGCGCTTGCAGCCCGGCATACAGCTCACCGATGCTGCTGCGGACATGCCCGTGGCCTTGGCCTATTATCAGCGCTTTGACGAGGCCAGCGGCATACAGGATGTGCAGGCCGCCATCAGCTGTCTGCGCACTCTATCCGGCTGTAGTGGACAAGTGGGGGTGATGGGCTATTGTCTGGGTGGCAAGCTGGCCTATCTGGCGGCCAGCCAGACTGATGCCGATGTCGCGGTCGGCTACTACGGCGTGGGCATCGAGCAGGCCTTGCCTGCTATGGCAGCGCTGACCTGTCCGCTGCTGTTACATATCGCCGAGCTGGATGCGTTTTGTCCGCCTGCTGCCCGTGAAGCCATCCTGGCCGCAGCCGCCAGTCAGCCCTTGGTTAAAACCCAGGTCTATCCGGGTATGGACCATGCCTTTGCCCGTGTCGGTGGCGCGCACTATCATGCGCCTTCGGCCCAAATGGCTTACAGCCGAACGCTGGCAGCCTTGCGCAAGGCCATCGGCCCCGATTACGACCTGAGCGCGATTGCCGATCATCATTTCGCACTCGAATTTGCAACACGCGATGCTGACGCCACCATGACCACCATGGTCGCCGAGCCGTATGTCAATCATGTACCCACCATGACTGGCGGCGTTGGTTACGCCATGTTGCGCCGTTTTTACCAGCACCACTTTATCCATCACAACCCGCAAGACATGCAAATGACGCCGATCTCGCGCGTGGTCGGTGCCGATCGCATGGTGGATGAATTTGTACTCAGTTTTACCCATGACTGTGAAATCGACTGGTTGCTGCCCAATGTGGCGCCGACTGGACGCCTTATTAAGATTCCCATGCTGGTGGTGGTCACTTTCCGCGGCGACAAGTTGTACAACGAGCATATTTACTGGGATCAGGCCAGTGTGCTGGTGCAGGCGGGCTTGCTCGATCCGGCACTGGTCCCTGCCATCTGTGGCGTGGAGCAAGCGCGCAAGCTGCTTGACCCTGCCCTGCCTTCCAACACGCTGATGGCCAACTGGGCCCGCAGCGCCAACGCATGAGGTGCAGCATGAAAGGCATAAAAAACAAAGTTGTGATCATTACCGGTAGCGCCACGCTGATTGGTGCCGCTGTGGTACAGGCCTTTTTTGAAGCGGGCGCCAAGGTGGTGGCGGTGGATATCGATGCACGTGGCGCTGAGGTAGCAGCGGTGATTAGCCCACAGATTCTGTTTCAGCAGACCGACATCAGTGACGATGCCGCCCTCCAGCAACTGGTGGCCACCACGCAGCAACAGTTTGGCGGTATTGATTTTCTGGTCAATTTAGCCTGCAGCTATGTGGATAACGGCTTTGCCGCCAGCCGTGAAGACTGGCTACACAGCTACAACGTCAATCTGGTTAGCAGTGTGATGCTGGCCAAAGCGTGCCATGCCGCCATGTGCGCCCGTGGTGGCGGCGCCATCGTGCATTTTTCCAGTATTTCCGCCAACGCCGCGCAAACCGGCCGTTGGCTGTATCCGGCCACCAAGGCGGCCACCGAGCAACTGACGCGTAGCATGGCGCTGGATCTGGCCGCCGATAACATCCGCGTCAATGCGGTGGCACCAGGCTGGATCTGGTCACGTGTCATGGACGAACTTACTGGCGGTAACCGGGCAAAAACCGATGCCGTGGCCGCGCCCTTCCACATGCTGAAACGCGTCGGTGACCCACACGAGGTGGCACAGGTGGTGCTGTTTTTGTGCTCTGACCATGCCTCGTTTGTCACCGGTGCCGTTTATGCCGTCGATGGCGGCTATGGCGCACTGGGGCCTGAGCAAGCCGAGCCTGCGATTCCAAAGTTAGCCAGTTGAACAACTGACAAAGCGAACACCAGAAAGATTTTTTTTAATATTGTTTGAAAGGAATTGAACATGCAAATACGGACGATGTATCTGGCCATGCTGGCCGCCACCACGCCAATACTGGCCCAGGCTTACGACCTGCCACCGGTCAACCTCGGCTTTACCAGCTTTTTGGATGGTGCCCCGCCTGCGGGCAATGGCTGGTACTTTACCCAATACATACAGCAGTACCATGCCGATAAATTCAAGGACAACAGCGGCGACAGTATCGGCTTGCCCAAGCCCAAGGTCGATGTGACGGTCAGCTTGTCGCAAATTCTGTATATCTCCGACATCAACGTTGCCGGGGCCAA
>CAYYBN010000140.1:0-5378 GCA_964470225.1 uncultured Methylotenera sp.
TGCGTTTTTCATCAGGTACAAACGGCGTTTCATTTTGAATTGACTGTTTCTCGATGTAGTCATTTGTTTCTGCGATGGTATTTTCAATCCTAGAAAGAATTTCTTCGCAAGCATTTTTATAGGTTTTTTGGTTCTCGAGGGAGTAGGTTTTGAGTCACCCTTTTTAACAATTATTGGAGGTGCTACTTTTTTAAATTCAACATAGTTACCAGACCTATAGTTTCTATTCCAACCATACTCTTTAATATCAGCATCAATATTTACAGTGCACGTTTTTCCACCTTTAAAATTACAACGAAGTTTTTGATCTAATTTTCCATTTTCATCAAATACATTAAATTCTTTATTGGTGCCAATATGTGTAAGTGGAATGTATCTTATAATTTGATCGTTGTAAGAGTTGTTATTTTTAACAACAAAAGCAAATCGAAAGCAGTGCTCTTCGTTTATTTCTTCTGTTTGGTAAATATCCTCAGTGTGATAAAAAGTATCTAAAACTTCGTGTTCTAGATCCTCATATTCAGAAATCCACCTCTCTAATTCATCTCTATTGATAGTTCCATAATTCGAGACACTGGCCTCAATGATTTCTTCAATTGGCGCCCTGTTGTCAGGAAGTGTCCACAAACAGTGTCGTAGAATAAGACTATCTACAGGAATAACCTCTTGCCTCCCACATAAATGCGCAGCGGTCTTAAGAACCAACGCGATTTTTTGCCACCGTCTATCAGAGACATATACAGAAAGCTCGGGATTGTATTGGTTAAAGCTTTCTAGTTCTAATTTGATTGCATGGATAATATCCAAAACCTCTTTTGAAATTTTAACCATTGGAATTTTTTCAAGTAACAACTGCCATTCATCATGCGAAAATTGCAGTTCTTGTGGGATTTGAATATCGGCTTGAACAGCGCTACCCGTTAACAAACTTTCAAAGTTTGTACGCTCTTGCATTGGATTTACGACTACACGCATTACAAATCTATCGTACAGCGCATCAAGGCCTTGATTAAGCGGGGGTGTCTCATTACTAGCTGCAATAAGCGCTTTCAGTGGCACAATTGATTCAGTTTCACCGTTACGAAAGATCCGTTCGTTGATAATTGTTAATAGTGTATTCAGAATTGCTGGGCTACTTTTCCAAATTTCATCCAGAAAAGCGATATCCGCAGTTGGTAAATAACCTTTTGTTTTGCGGATATATTTGTCTTGTTTTAGCTCTTGAATGCTCACTGGACCAAATACATCCTCAGGTGTGCTAAATCTTTGCATTAAATATTCAAAGTGCGTAGATTCTTTGAAGGCTTTTGATAATCTTCTGGCGATTAAGCTTTTAGCTGTGCCTGGTAAGCCAAACAAGAAAATTGATTGCCCAGAAAGAGCGGATAGTAACGAAAGTGCTACAACCTCTTCCCGTTCAAGCAAGCCTTCAGAAAGGGCTAATATTAGTTTTTTTGTTTTCATGTTTAAGTATTTTTGATTGTTGTTTGGAAAATTATAAAGGTCGGTAAATATTTGGTCTATTTAGTATCAGCCAACACTGACAATGCAGCCCTCGCCAAAAAACCACTCCGAGTTTCGTGATTAGTCGCCACATAATGGTCAATGCGATTCAATACAAATCTGGGCAGGCTGATATTGACGCGCTCAGGTTTTGCATCCAGCTCAGTTAAATCTACATCCACAAAGCCCCAGGCAGCTTCTTTAAACTCGGGCAGGGCTTTCAGAGTTTCAATTGCACTGACCTTGATATCTACAGGTTCACCAATTTCAAGCAGCGTTTCAATATGACCGATGATGGCTTCTTTGGCGTTGGTGAGCGCTTGGTCTACAGTATCGCCATAACTGAAGCATCCGGGTACATCAGGCACAGTAACGCCGTAACTGGAATCGGGGTCTTTATGAATCGCGATTGGAAACAACATACGCTTACCTTTCTGTTACTTGAGTCCGGCTTGTTTCAAAATACTGCGAACAGTACCAAGTGGCAGATCTTTTTTGGGATGAGGCACAGTGACCAAGCCGGGCTTAACCGGGTGCTTTAAATGATGGTGACTGCCTTTGGTTCTCATAATTACCCAACCATCTTCATGCAGCAATTGCAGTAGTGATTTGGAGTCCATTTAAGTGACCTTGATTGCACTTTTTGTGTATTAATACACAAAAATGAGGTTGGGTCAATCTCTGCGCGGCGAGGGGATGCTTGTCACTTGCTGTGGTTAAATAATCCGCTATAACAGTTTTGGTGAGCAAGTTTGGAGTCGTACTTTAGATTATTTAGTTTGGATTTTTAATCATGCGCGCTTGTCAGACTGCCATGCAAGCAATTACGACCCGATTAAATCCTAGAAAACTGTTACATTCCAAGTGGACCGCAGTGACGCCTGTGAACAAAGAAAAGCATTTTATGGTGACCAAACTCATTATCCCCGACCCTGAAACACAGGTGGTGAAGGCGGTCGAACTTGAAGCGGTGATGACTGGGCGCAAGCAACTGTTGCCGTGGCGCGATTTGCAGAATAGTGAAATTTGGAAGCAGGGGTGGTGTAAGTGAACAATGTGGCAGTGATAGGCGCCGGTATGGCCGGTTTGGCTTGTAGCCAGGTGTTACAGCAGGCGGGTTGTCTGGTGACAGTATTTGAAAAAAGCCGTGGGCCTTCGGGGCGGGTGTCTACGCGGCAGGGTGAGGGTTGGCAGTGTGACCACGGTGCGCAGTATTTCACCGTGAGCCAGCCACCTTTCGCCGAGCAGGTGCACAAATGGCAGCAGGCGGGTATTGTCAGCCCGTGGCAGGGGCGCTTGTATGCCACTGATGGCGCTCACCTGACTGCGAAAACTGACCAAAAGGTGCGTTATGTGGGCGTGCCCAGAAATACTGCGCCAGCGCGGGTCATGGCCGGCGCGTTGGTGGTGGAGTTGGAACATACGGTAGACCGGTTGCAGCAGGTGCATGGCCGCTGGGTACTGCATACCAAGGAACATGGCGATTATCAAACAGTATTTGACCAACTGGTGTTGGCCATTCCGGCACCGCAAGCGCATGTGCTGTTGGCACCGGTGCACGCTGCACATGCGGCACTGGCTGCCAGTGTAAAAATGCGTGGCTGCTGGGCGCTGATGGCACGTTATGCTAATGAATTGCAGGTGCCGTTTGATGGCTTGTTTGTGAATGCGGGCCCGTTAAGTTGGGTGGCGCGTGACAGCAGCAAGCCGGGGCGTACGCCCACAGCGCCAAACGTGCACGAGGTGTGGGCCTTGCATGCCAGCGCCGAATGGTCGGAGGCGAATTTGGAACGTGAGCCGGATGCAGTGGCAGGTGAATTGTTGGCGGCCTTTGTCGCGCTGGGCGGCCAAGCCACTGACCAGTACAGCATACATCGCTGGCGCTATGCCGACTGTGCACAGGTGTTACAGCAGGGTTTTGCCTGGGACGCGACACAGCAGATCGGCTTGTGTGGCGACTGGCTGAATGGTGGCAAAGTGGAGGGCGCCTGGATGAGTGGCTATCTGATGGCGCAGCACTTGCTGACCCAATCGGCCAAAGGCTGACGCAGCATGCAATAGATACAAACCGATACAAAATAGCGCAAGCGTTTGCAAGTGGTTTTTGGTCATACTGTCATGTTGAAATGACTTGAGAGTGGACCATGGGTATGCATCCTTTTTTTCTGCGCGCTGCGCTTGTTGCCTTGTGCAGTGTGGCCTATATTTCTACAGCGCTGGCTGACGGGCCTAGAGGCGGTTTTCGCGGCGGACCACATGGTGGTGGTTATTATGGGGGCTATCATGGCGGCCATGGTTACCGTGGTGGCCCACATAGCAGCTTCGGTTTTTACTTTGGTTCGCCAGCGCCTTACTATGCGTATCCCAACCCTTACCGCTACAGCTATGTGTATCCGTACCCTTACGCCTACCCTGCGCCAGTATATCCGGCACCCGTTTACCCGGTGCCCGTCTATCCGCCAGTCGTGGTAACACCAGCCGAGCCGCAGGTCTATATTGAACAAGGCAGTGATGCAGCCGCTGCGCCGCAAACCGGCACGCCCAACGTGGTACCGAATGTCGCACCCAATAGCCCGCAAACCACTGCGCAACAAGCACCGGCCTGGTATCGCTGTGCCAGTCCTGAAGGCTACTATCCATATGTCAAGGAATGTCCTGGAGGCTGGCAAGCAGTCGCGCCCAGTCCGCCCCCTGGCGTAAGCACTGCGCCTTCTGTATCGGCCACGCCGCCAGTGCCTGCTAACCCGGCCACCCCGGTGACGCCATGAGTGCCATGCCGCAATTGTTGGGGTTGAATGCCATGTGTCTCGGATTATTGCTGGCGCTGACTGGTTGTGTGTCTGTGCCCGACGGCCCCAGCCAGATGGCCTTACCCGGTACTGGTAAGAACTTTGAGCAATTCCGCTTTGATGATAGCAACTGTCGTAACTACGCCTTAAACCAGACCGGCGGCAAAACCGCCAGTGCGCAGTCTAACGCCAGTTTTGCCCAGTCAGCCGCTGTGGGCACTGTAGTTGGTGCAGCGGTAGGGGCAGCTGTTGGTGGTGGCGAAGGCGCCGCTGTTGGTGCGGCGTTCGGTGGGCTCACTGGTACTGCCGTTGGCAGCAACACCGCGCAGGTGTCCGCAGTCACTACGCAGCAACGTTATGACGCAGCCTACACCCAGTGCATGTATGCCAGTGGTCACAAGGTGGCAGTGCCGCGTAGTCTGGCCAGGCAATACCAAAATCAGCGTCGGCCGGTGAATCCGCCTGCGCCGGCGTATTACTATCCACCACCGCCACCACCTGGCTATCAATAACCTCGCTTATGAGGTTAAAAACAGCCATTGATCGGCGTTTAGATAGCCGGTTTCGCCAGTGTAAAACCAGCCATTCTTGAAGTGCTTTTTCGAATGTTTTGCATCGTTGTGGTAGCCGTCCGGTAACAAGTCACCTCTGACTCGGATATTGCCATTGCGGTTGGTTGGCAGCGCCTGGTCTGCATCATCCACAATTTGCAACTCCACCCAGGCGCGCGCCTTGCCTGAAGTTTCATGCGCCTGTTGTATCATTTCTGGGGTCGCCAATGTCAGGCCGCCGGTTTCAGCTGCACCATAGGAGGTGTAAAGAATGCTAGAAACCTGATGGCTCAATTGATGGAGCACTTTTGACGTTGGTTTACCTTCCAGCACCCGCAGATGTTGCAGTTCAGCCAGGTCTGGCTGATGGCTTTCAATCGTTGCAACCAGAGGGATAAAGTCTTCATAAGCGATAAACAGGTGACTGACCTTGCTGGCTATCAGGCTTTCTAAGGTATGAACCGGATTGCTCAGGTCAGCCAGCACCAGTCGCTTGCCACGGAGCAGGGTGCCTAACGCTGTGATAAAGCCCATG
>CAYYBN010000141.1:0-1518 GCA_964470225.1 uncultured Methylotenera sp.
AGATAATGCGACGAAAACTGACTGGCATGAAATAAAAGGTTTGTTGTCATGGGGGTTCTTGTTGAAGCTACTGTGGGTAGGTGTACTGCCTGCACTGTTGCTGATTACACAAGTCCCCGATGCGTATTTTATGCGCGACCGCTTTTCAATACGTGTGCGTCAGCTGGGCTGGGTGCTACTAGGCATTGTACTAGTGGTAATACCATGCTCAGCGGATTATGCTCACTTTATCCGCGAGCAAAAAATTGTACGCATGTATGCCAACCCCACCTTTTTTCATTACTCCATCATTAAGTGGAGTACCAAAAAACTATTCACGCGCAAAATTAGTGGCTTGAAAAAAGTGGCAGTGGATGCTCACACGGTGTCACAAGGTGGCCACCATGAGCTAATTATCATGGTGGTGGGTGAAACCGCGCGGTTTGACCGGTTTTCGCTGAATGGCTACACACGGCTGACCAACCCGCGCCTGCAACAAGAGGCGGTTCTCAGTCTCAAAAATGTGACCTCCTGCGGGACATCGACTGGCGTGTCTGTGCCATGCATGTTTTCTGCACTGGGCAGACGAGATTATGATCAAGAAAAAGCCCTACACATGCAAAATGCACTAGATGTGCTGAGTGAACATGGGGTAAGCGTACTGTGGCGCGACAATAATTCCGATTCCAAAGGTGTGGCCCTGCGCGTGCCTTATGAGGACTTTCGTACACCGGTAAACAATCCAGAATGCAATAGCAACGAATGCCGGGACATCGGCATGCTGCATGGACTGGACAAGTTCGTCGCCAACAATGCCAACCGCGACATCCTGATTGTCTTGCATCAAATGGGTAACCATGGCCCTGAATACTATCGGCGCTATCCAGACCGCTTCAAGCAGTTTCAACCGATTTGCAACACCGGACGCCTGTCGGAGTGCAGCCAACAAGCGGTGAATAATGCCTATGACAATGCTGTGCTCTATACCGATTATTTCTTGGCGGAAGTGATTCGATTTTTGAAACAGTATGATGGCGAACGCGAAACCGCCATGCTGTATGTATCCGACCATGGTGAATCGCTAGGTGAACATGGCATCTACTTACATGCCGCACCATATATGATTGCACCAAAAGAGCAAATTCATATACCGGCGATTGTTTGGCTAGGACAGCATTTTGATTACACCCTGGCGCAACTGAAGCCATTTGCCGACTATCCACTGAGTCATGACGATGTGTTTTGTACCCTGCTGACCGCGTTTGAGTTGCAGTCCAAACAAAGTTGTAACGGCAAAATTAGTTGGCTGGCACAAAACCGCGACTTGAAGGCACAAAAACTGAAAAACCGCACAACTAGTCCATTCGCGCCAGCCAAACACTGACCTTACGTTGCGTCAGTGCTCAATTCAGCTCGCATTTGAGCGGCGGAGGCTCGCTGAGCATTTTGCCTGGCATCAACCAGAAAATGCTGCGCACGCGCTCATCCACATGGCAAGCATCCACATAACCAATGGCAAATGGCGTATCGGCCACATAG
>CAYYBN010000141.1:1530-5374 GCA_964470225.1 uncultured Methylotenera sp.
AAGCATAGCCTCTTCAGACTGCACGCTGAAGGGGGGCTGCACCCCGTGAAAGTACATGCCGTTCCAGTAATCCACCTGGGACATCGGCGAGCTATGTAGTACCCATTCAGAAAATTTCAAACGCAAGGGATGTTCAGAGGTTAAATTAGCTGGTCGGAACAATTGCCCGCGCAAGCCATAGAGTTTTTTGCGCCAAAAAATCAGGTTAAGTTCGTTAGCATGTACAGTGGCGGCCAAGCTGGGTTGTGCAGAAACAATTACGGCAATGGTTTTCGGTTCTTCGGCTACAACAGACGATATACCTGCTAGCATCATCCACCAGCACAATCCGAATCCCCACACAAATCGATTAATACGTGCGACCATGGACTAGAACATCATGGCAAATGAACTGACAAAACCGCGCGGGACATCCTGATACGCACCACTGCCACCAATCAATTCAAACTTGAGCAACTGGTTGGGCTTGAGCCGCTTGGTTAACCCTAACACCCAACGGTCGGCATTTTGACTATCAACCTCGTGCAATGCTTCGATTCGGCTGATCAGGTACCATTGATTAGGCAAGGCGTAGGCCGATTGCAAGTAAAAACCGTTGCCAGCAGCAGCACCGTTAGCAGTGGTACGGAAGAAGGCTTCGCCACTAAATTCCCAGCGATTCCGTTCGAGCAGAAAGTCTAGTCCATACAATCGATAAGTAGGTGCGCCTGGCTGGTCTTTGCGATAACTGATGACATTTAGACCCAACACATTGAGGCCTGAGTTATCACCCCCTGACCAAAGTAAATGATTGAATGCCAGGCGGCCACCCCGCATATCTTTGTACAGCACCTCTGGACCATCCTTCTCTTGGTCTTTAAGTGCTTCCACATACAGCTGATAATCCAACCCAGCCTCCATGACCGGCACGCTTCCATGAATCATGGCGCCGTTCAGCCCATTTGGGAACATACGTAAGGTGACCAGCGGGCGACTTGCAGTCCACACCAAAGGTGGCGCATGCAACTGGTTCCAGCGCCCTGCAGGGGTTAAAAAACGGCCCACACGCAAAGTGGCATATTCATTCAAATTGCCGTCCAGATACAAACGTTCTAGATCAAGCTTGCCGTGACGGCCTTGCAGACCATCCATGGTGTCTAGCAACAATGGATTTTCGAGTTCTAATTCGCTAAAAAACTTGATACGGCCACCCTGATCCCAGGTGGTAATCAAACTGATCTGATTCAAAATAAGTTGTGCGGTTTGCGTGCGCGGGATGCGCAAATCACTGCTGGTATAGCCCCCCAGACGAAATGCCTGCCAGAAATCCGTACTCTCCTCGGCCGACGCGTCACTGACCAGCCATAGCCAGCACAGCAAATGCAGCGCTTTTCGCATCAAGTGTGTTGACATAGGCCATTCCATCGGGCAGATTGCATTCGGTTGAGGTGAGCTTTATTCTCGCACATTCTATGAGCAATTCGCGTCCGTTAAGCCTGAAAAAAATGTTGTTGCTGGTGTTTTTACTGGCAGGCCTGTTGCCGGCCCTACTCATCAGCGCACTGAGTTTTTATCAGGCCCGACAAGCGTTACGTATCGAAATCAGGCATGATTTACACACTACCGGCGAGGCGGTGGCCGGGCATATTGCCCGCATCATGCGCGAGCGTACTCAAAATGTGCAGTCATGGAGCCAACTGGCAGTCATGCAGGACTTGCAAATTGGCGATATCGACAAACGTCTGTCGGTATTCTTGCATGAGACGCATCGTAGTTATGCCAGTGAGTATCTGGCACTCGATGTAGTTGATTTGCAGGGACATATTGTCGCTTCCAGTGACGCCCGCAGAATAGGGCAGACACTTCTGCTACCCGCACCTTGGGCACAATGGCAACAGAATGGTCAGGTCATGCAATTGCATCCGGTTAACAGTATGCGGATGCCGATGTCTGCCCCGATAATATCTGCGAATGATGGCCAGGTTGCTGGCTCTCTGGTGGTTTCTTTTAACTGGCAGGTGATTTTCAATTTGCTGGAGCAAGCGGCCCAGCACAGTACCGAACTGGCCTTACTGGATGGGCAAGACCATATGTTGGCTCATTCCTCCAACTGGTCCAGCCAGCAGCAAAGTGTGCGTATCCATGCCAAATTGCAAGGACAGACGCCTTGGTCTGGCTGGACAATTCAACTTAACAAGGACTATGCTGTGGCTGTAGCACCTGTACATCGGTTGGGCGGAATTTTTCTGCTGTTGTTACTAGTTATCGTACTAATTTCTGTACTGCTGGTTCAACCTTTGGCACAGAGTATTAATCAGCCACTACTCGCCCTTACACACTATGTACAGCAAATTCGTCAACCGGTAGCGTCTGAACCGGAGCCGCGTGGGCCGCTGGAAGTGCGTCAATTGCAACAGGCGTTTACAACCATGCGCAACGAGTTACTGGCCTATGAGCAGCAACTGACGCAAGCTGCCAAGCTCGCCGTGGTAGGTGAAATGGCGGCGGCCATGAGTCATGAAGTACGCACTCCGTTAGGTATTTTGCGCTCCTCTGCCGAAATTTTACTGCGCGAGCCAGCGCTGACCCCTGATGGTGTAGAAGTGCTAGGGTTTATCATTTCCGAAACCGAGCGCCTGAATAAACTGGTGTCTGGACTCATTGATGCTGCTCGGCCACGTCCACTGAACAAGCTACCGGTAGATTTGCTTTCACATATCCGCCACGTGCTTGCCCTGCTGGCCAAGCAAGCAGAAAGCAAACACATCACCTTGTCAGTGACTGAACCGGTAAGCCCTGTTCAGGTATCAGCTGACCCCGACCAGTTGACGCAAGTGTTGCTTAACTTGATTTTAAATGCGATACAGATTTTGCCGTCTCAAGGCCATGTGGCAATACACTTGGAACAACAGATGGGCTTTGCCTGTATTGCAGTGGCTGACAATGGGCCTGGTGTGCCAGAATCACAACAACAACAGCTGTTTGACACTTTTTTCAGTCACCGGGCAGGGGGCATTGGTTTGGGCTTGGCTGTGGTCAAACAGATCGTTGAGGCACATGGCGGCAAAATTAGTTACAGCAGGAGTGCGTGGCAAGGCGCACAATTCAACATCCAGCTTCCTTTATAGATGACACCTCATGCAATCCAATCTACCCAACACCATTTTAGCTGTCGATGACGAACCGCATATGCGTCGATTGCTTGAGATCAGCTTGCGTCAAGCCGGATACCAGGCCTTGTCTGCGGCCAATGGCCGCGATGCACTGGCACTGATTCAAACGCAACAAGTGCACTTAGTGGTTAGCGATTTACATATGCCGGGCATGAGTGGTCTTCAACTACTCACAGAGTTACGTAAACAATGGGAGCACCTGCCGTTTATTATGGTCACGGCCCAAGGTGAAATTAAAACCGCAGTTGAGGCCATGAAACTTGGGGCCAGTGACTACATTCTGCGTCCTTTCGAACTGGAAACCCTGGAATTGGCGATTCAGCGCGCACTGGTCATCAAGCGTATCGAAATTGAAAACCAGTACCTCAAGCAAAATAACCAGCCCCCAATGAGCGGCTTGGTCGGTGACAGTGTCGCAATGTTGGCACTCAAACAACTGATTCAACAAGTTGCTCCAGAACGGGCCACCGTCATGATTACCGGTGAAACCGGTACTGGCAAAGAGCTGGTCGCACAGGCTTTACATGCCCAGTCCCACCGCCATCAGCAGCTATTTATTGCTGTCAACTGTGCGGCTATTCCGGCCGACATATTGGAGTCAGAACTGTTTGGCCATGAAAAGGGGGCCTTTACTGGTGCCGTGAAAGAACGCATTGGTAAATTTGAACTGGCACATCAAGGAACCCTGTTTC
>CAYYBN010000142.1:0-5345 GCA_964470225.1 uncultured Methylotenera sp.
CAACTTTTAAAAGCAAATAATTTAACGACCATCAACACAATACTTGGAATCAATTTCCCAAATGAAGCTATTTTGCTCAAGTATATGGAGGCGAATAAGACAGAGTGTGCATTAAAATTCTTCGAAACAACAGCTACTTGGTCAGCACCGGAATACATCAAGCGTGCCCTCTAAGAATGAAGTGATTATTGCCGCAGCTGGAGGCGGCAAAACTACTCGTATAGTAAGCAGGGTCGTTCAGTCTCCAGCAGAGCGAGCTGCTCTATTAACCTATACACAAGTTAATACAGAAGAGATTGGCAGTAAATTTTATTCTGAAAATGCTGCCATTCCATCCAATTTAGAAGTCTGGTCGTGGTATTCATTCTTGCTACGTGAAATGGCACGTCCTTATCAATCATGCCTTCATAACAAGAGAATAGATGGTTTATTGTGGTGTAATGAGCGTTCTGCTCCGTATGTGGCAGAAAAAAATACTAGTAGATTCTACTTTGCCAATGACAAATTAATATACTCTGATAAATTAGCTCAATTTGTTGTAGCCTGTAATCAAGTATCTAAAGGTGCAGTAATTCGAAGGATAGAACAACGTTTTGATCGTATCTACATAGATGAAATCCAAGATATGGCAGGTTACGATTTAGAAGTAATTGAGTTGTTATTAAAGTCTAGCGTAAATCTCACAATGGTTGGCGATCACAGGCAAGCCACCTTTTCAACCAACAATGCAGCCAAAAACAAACAATTTAGGGGTGTAAATATCATCAATAAATTTGAGTGTTGGAAAAAGGCAAAACTGCTTGAGATTTCATTCGAAACCAAAACTTACAGATGTAATCAAGTTATCGCAAATTTTGCAGATACCCTATTCCCCAACACCCCCCAAACGACATCTGACAACTTCGAAATAACTGGCCACGACGGAGTTTTCATAATTGCATCCTCGATGGTTGAAAATTATGTAAGGAAATTCAGTCCTCAAGTACTTCGTTTTGACAAAAAAACTGTTTGTCAGGGTCTTGATGATAACGCCCGTAATTTCGGGGAATGCAAAGGACTAACTTTTGAACGCGTATTAATATTCCCTAATGGCAAGGCCACAAAGTGGCTTACTACGGGAAACTATATCCACATTGAAGCATCTGCCGCTAAAATGTATGTAGCAATAACTCGAGCACGCCACAGTGTGGCATTTGTTTTAGATAAGGAATCGAAACTGAAACTTACGAAATATACAATTTAATCTAAATATAATGACTTGAAATTGAAGAGATATTTTCAGGTTTAGACCATCTGACTTATGAATTAAATGGCTCTTGGATTTTTATAAGTTCATATTGTTTTTCATTTAAAAATAAACCTAGGGTCATATTTGCAATTTTAAGTTTAATCGAAAAAATTAATGGGCTAAAAGTGGGCTATAAATGGGCCATGGCCCAAAATGAAAACGCCCCAATCTCTCGAAAGGGGCGTCTTTATTGGTGGTGAAAGAGGGACTTGAACCCTCGACCCCAGGATTATGAATCCTGTGCTCTAACCAGCTGAGCTACATCACCATTAAAACTGAAGGCGCAATTCTATTGATTTAGCTGGGGTTTGTCAAAGCATAAAGCATGAATGGCGTTTATTTTTAGTGCGTTAGCTTGGGTGGTTTAGACGTTGAATCTAAATTGCATGACGTCGCCGTCTTGCACGATGTACTCTTTGCCTTCGAGGCGCATTTTACCGGCTTCTTGGGCGCCTTTTTCGCCTTTGTGTTTCACGTATTCGTCGTAGGCGATGACTTCGGCGCGGATAAAGCCGCGTTCAAAGTCGGTGTGGATGACGCCGGCGGCTTGTGGCGCGGTGGCGCCTTTTTTCACGGTCCAGGCGCGTACTTCTTGCACCCCGGCGGTGAAGTAGGTTTGTAGGCCTAACAGGTCGTAGGCGGCACGAATCACGCGGTTGAGGCCGGGTTCTTCCTGGCCGAGTTCTTGTAAAAATTCCAGTTTGTCGGCATCGTCGAGTTCGGCGATTTCGCCTTCAATTTTGGCGCAGATGGTGACTACCGGGGCACCTTCACTTTTGGCCAGGGCCACCACTTTGTCCAGATGCGGGTTGTTTTCAAAGCCATTTTCAGTGACGTTGGTGATGTACATGACCGGTTTGACGGTAATCAGGCACAGCGGTTTAAGCAGGTGCAGTTCGTCGCTATCCAGGTTCAGGGTACGCACAGCTTTGGCTTCGTTGAGGCAGGGCAGGACTTTATCCAGCACTTTCACCAGGGCGATGGCCTCTTTGTCGCCGCTTTTGGCTTTTTTGCCTTCGCGTTGCAGGGTTTTTTCCACCGTTTCCATGTCGGCCAGCGCCAGTTCGGTGTTGATGACTTCAATATCGGCCAGTGGATCTACCTTGCCTGCCACGTGGATGACGTTGCCGTCTTCAAAGCAGCGCACAACGTGGGCGATGGCATCGGTTTCGCGGATGTTGGCCAAAAACTTGTTGCCCAGGCCTTCACCTTTGGAGGCGCCTGCTACCAGACCGGCAATGTCGACAAACTCGACGATGGCGGGTTGTACTTTTTGTGGGCTGACAATGTCGATGAGCGGTTGCAAGCGTGGGTCGGGCACTTCGACAATGCCGACGTTGGGCTCGATGGTACAGAACGGGTAGTTTTCGGCGGCAATACCTGCTTTGGTAATGGCGTTAAACAGAGTGGATTTGCCTACATTGGGCAGGCCGACGATACCGCATTTCATAAGTGAATCACCTTGTGGCCTCCGTGTTTGCCGGAGTGCCCTGAGAAATAAAACCGCTATTTTACCGTTTGTACTGCTTACCGACAAAACTATCTTGCGGCCAGCTTGCGGGCTATTTGCTGTGCAGGTGCAGCATGGCTTTTTCAAACTGGGCTTGAGTCAGCAGGTCGAGCACGTCGAGCGCTTTGCCGATGCTGTCATCCATGGCCTGCTGTTCTTCTTTGCTGGCGGCTTTGAGCACAAAGTTGACCACTTCGGCCTTGTGGCCGGGGTGACCGATGCCGATGCGCAAGCGCCAGTAGTCAGCGGTGCCCAAAGCGGCGTGAATGTCACGCAAGCCGTTGTGGCCGCCGTGGCCGCCACCAAACTTGAGCTTGGCCTGGCCTGGGGGCAGGTCGAGTTCGTCATGCACAATTAAAATTTCTGCCGGGGTGAGTTTGTAGTAGTTGGCAAGCGCGGCCACAGCTTTACCACTGGCGTTCATGAAAGTGCTGGGCTTGAGTAGCCATTTGTCGGTATGTGGCTGCCATTTGCCAGCGATGCCAAACAGCTTGGCTTCGGCGGCCAGACGGCTGCCAGATTGCTCGGCCAGCCGGTCAACCAGCCAAAAACCGGCATTGTGCCGGGTCATGTGATATTTGTCGCCGGGGTTACCCAGGCCTGCAATGAGTCGTATGCCAGTCACGGTGTTTCCTGTTATGAGTGCTTGCGATGTGGGTGCTGCTATCAATAAAAAACACGTACCTATAATAAAAAACGCGCACCCTAAAGTGCGCGTTTATTGTAGCCGGAAAACCAGTTCGCCAATTATGCGGCTGGGGTTTCTTCTGCCGCATCGCCACCACGTGGTTTGGCGATCGAGACCACCGCAGCATCATCACCATGAGACAGCTGAACAAATTCAACGCCATTAGGCAGCTTGATTTCGGACAGGTGAATCGAGTGACCAGCTTCCAGTTTTACCAAATCCACTTCGATGAATTCTGGCAAATCTTTAGGCAAGCAGCTAACGTCTGCTTCGGTCTGGATGTGCGAAACGTTACCACCCCCTGTTTTTACGCCTGGCGCAATGTCTTCATTGATGAAGTGGAAAGGCACTTTAACGTGGATTTTTTCAGACGCGGATACGCGCTGAAAGTCGATGTGCTGAATGGTGTTACGCACAGGGTGCAACTGGTAGTCACGTAACAACACGCTTTCTGCTTTGCCATCCAGCACCAGGCTGAGAATGGAAGCGTGGAACGCTTCGTGACGGAACTGCAAGAACAGTTCTTTGTGGTCCAGCTCAATGGTTACTGCGGCTTGTTCGCCACCGTAGACCACACCCGGCACGCTGCCAGCGCGACGCAGGCGGCGGCTCGCACCCGTACCTTTGGCGTCACGTTTGACGGCTTTGATTTCGATACTCATGAGATACTCCTAAAAATGCCTTTGCAGGCGGTACTGCACACAAATCCACTGACCGCGACCAGTCAGTGGGCTAAAACTAATCCATAAACAGTGAAGAGACAGACTCTTCTTGGCTGATGCGTTTGATGGTTTCGGCCAGTAAGGGCGCGGCACTGACCACACGCACTTTCGGGCTGGCCTTGGCATTGCTATTGAGGGCAATGGTGTTGGTCACCACCAGTTCATCTAGTGCTGATGCGCTAATGCGTTCACCAGCACCACCGGATAACACAGCATGTGTGGCGTATGCCACTACCTTGGTGGCGCCATTGTTCTTAAGCGCTGCCGCCGCTTCGCACAGCGTGTTGGCGGTATCGACCATGTCATCCATAATGACACACGTGCGGCCTTCGACCTCACCAATAATGTTCATGACCTTTGCCACGTTGGGTTTGGGGCGGCGTTTGTCAATAATGGCCAAATCGGCCCCCAGTTGTTTGGCAGCGGCACGTGCGCGCACCACACCACCAACATCCGGTGAAACGACCACCAGATTTTCGTAGTGCTGTTGGGTTAAATCGTCCAGCAGGATAGGGGTGGCGTAAATGTTGTCAACCGGGATGTCGTAAAACCCCTGAATCTGGTCGGAGTGCAAGTCCATCGTCATCAGCCGGTTGACGCCTACGATGGTCAGCATATTGGCCACTACTTTAGCGGTAATGGCGACCCGGGCTGAACGTGGACGACGGTCTTGGCGTGAATAACCCAGGTAGGGAATGGCGGCCGTAATGCGGCCAGCCGAGGCGCGACGTAGTGCATCGACCATGACCATGACTTCCATCAAGCTGTCATTGGTTGGGTGGCTGGTGGATTGCAACACAAACACATCACGGCCACGTACATGCTCCAGCACTTCCACCATGATTTCACCGTCAGAGAAACGGCCGACATCGACCCGTCCAAGTTCGATGCCCAGATGGCTGGCGACTTCTTGTGCCAGCACCGGATTGGCATTGCCGGTAAAAACCATCAAATTGGCGTTACTCAACGTTGTACCCTTTAACGATGATGATGACGATCTTGTTGTGCAGCGGGCTAGCGGCTTAACTAAGCAACGCATACCCCACAAAAAATTAAAGCGTGTAAACCGGAATCTACACGCTTATATTTGGCTGAGGAGGAAGGATTCGAACCTTCGCATGCCGGAATCAAAATCCG
>CAYYBN010000143.1:0-5313 GCA_964470225.1 uncultured Methylotenera sp.
TACCGACAATCTGGTGGGTGGCCAGTGGGCCCGAGCGCATGCCGCGCTCGTGTCCACCGCCATGCATTTGCGCCTCAATACGGATACGTGGTTTACGACGCACATACAAGGCGCCAATGCCTTTGGGGCCGTAGCTTTTGTGTGCAGAAAAACTCATCAGGTCTACCGGCAGATTTTCCAGATCAATCACCACCTTGCCAGTGGCTTGTGCGGCATCGACATGGAAAATGACTTGATTGGCACGGCATACCGTACCCAGTGCGGCGATGTCCTGAATTACACCAATTTCGTTGTTAACCAGCATGATGGAAGCCAGCACTGTATCGGGACGGATGGCCGCGCTAAACGCTTCTACCGTAATCATGCCATTGCTGTCTGGTTGCAGATAGGTGGCCTCGTAACCTTCGCGTTCCAGTTCGCGTACGGCGTCTAGTACCGCTTTGTGCTCGGTGGCAGCGGTAATGATGTGCTTGCCCTTGCTACTGGCGTAAAAGTGGGCAGCCCCTTTGATGGCCAGATTGTTGGATTCAGTCGCGCCTGAGGTCCAGACAATTTCACGCGGGTCAGCATTAACCAGTTTGGCCACTTCTTCGCGGGCGATTTCAACGGCCTGTTCGGCGGTCCAGCCGTAAGGGTGGCTGCGCGAGGCCGGATTGCCAAAATCCTCGGTGAGGAAAGGAATCATCTTTTGTGCCACGCGTGGGTCCACCGGGGTAGTGGCCGAGTAGTCCAGATAAATCGGTTTTCTGTCAGACATGGTATTCAAGCTCTTTCAAAAAAATCAGTGTGTAGTGATATTGCATCTAGCTTGCCAAGGCCGTCAGGCAGCGATGGCATTCAAACCGCGCAAGCGTTGTACTTCCTGCTGCAAGGTGTTTAAAAATCCTTGTATTTGTGCCGCGGTGTTGTCAGCACCAATACTGACGCGTACCGCGCCACGGGCCAATTCTGCTGGCACGCCCATGGCCAGTAATACATGGCTGGGCTCTGTGCTATCACTGGAACAGGCTGAGCCACTGGCCACGGCATAGCCTACTTTATCTAACGCAATCACCAGCGTTTCGGCCTCGATATTGGGGATGGCAAAAAAACTGGTATTGGGTAAGCGCAATGCCTGCTGACCAAATAGCGTCGCGCCCATGGCGTACAGCCCTTGTTCCAACAAATCGCGTAACCATGCCGTATGACTGGCGCTTGTGCGCAAACGATCCATGGCGTGTGTACATGCGGCGGCAAACCCAGCAATGGCCGCGACATTTTCGGTGCCGCTGCGCAAGCCGCGTTCTTGGCCACCACCATGCAACAAGGGCGCAATATCAACGCGCTTGTCCAGAATCAAAGCGCCGACGCCAATCGGACCGCCTATTTTATGGCTGGACAATGTCATGGCGTGCACACCCAAAGCATAAAAATCGACAGGCACTTTGCCATAGGCTTGCACGGCATCGGTATGTAGCCATGCGCCATGGCGTTTGACCAATTTAACCAGCTCGCTGACAGGTTGTATCGCGCCGGTTTCGTTATTGGCCAGCATGACTGACAACAAGCCGGTCTCCTGTTGCAATGCGTTTGCCGCGGCAGCGAGGTCCAGCAGGCCCTGATGATCCACGGCCAATGTGTTTACCTGCCAGCCTTGGTTACGCAAGGCAAAGGCTGCACGTGACACACAAGGATGCTCAATCGTACTCACCAATAGCTGTGAGGCGGGCAAAGTGGCTGCCATCCCTTTAATGGCCCAGTTGTTCGCCTCGGTGCCACCTGAGGTAAACACTACTTGTGATGCTTGCACCCCCACACTGTCAGCAATCACACGGCGAGCCATTTCTACGGCCTCACGCGCATGGCGCCCAAATACATGGCGACTGGTAGCGTTACCATGTTGTTGCTGTAACCATGGCAGCATCGCATCCAGCGCTGCCGGATGCAGCGCAGTGGTACTGTTATGGTCTAAATAAACAGCTTGCATTTGGGAGTGCCTCAGGCCGCCAGCGAATTGTCTGCGCTGGTTTTGCGGTTGGCAAAAGTCACGGTATGTTTGCCTTTGCCTTGTTGCATGGCGACCATGTCAGCCAAACTCACCCCAGACAGATATTCCAGAATTTTGTCGTTTAACGACGCCCACAAATCATGGGTCATGCAGCGGCCTTCATCCCTGCAGTTTTCATGCCCGCCGCATTGGGTGGCATCGACTTGTTCGTCGACAGCATTGATGATGTCAGACACCGAAATAGCGTGGTGTGCTCTGGCGATACGATAACCACCACCCGGGCCACGCACACTTAAAACCAACCCCTGTTTGCGCAGACGGCTAAATAATTGTTCCAGATAAGAAAGCGAGATACTTTGACGTTCGCTAATACCTGCAAGCGTGACTGGCTTGTCAGCCTCGTGCAGGGCAATATCAAGCATGGCGGTCACAGCAAAACGACCTTTGGTGGTTAAACGCATACGGAATCAATGTCCCTTAGATAAGCCAGTATTTTAAAATAACCTACTGTTTTAGTCAATTATTATGCCGAAATAGTTGCAGCGATATCAGGTTAATTGTTAAGGCTGTTTTTTTGCAAAGGCTTCGCCCACATCACTGGCAGCTTGCGGATCGGTCAGACGCGCGATGTGTGCCTTGAGTTCAGCAATGTCACTTTGTTGTTGATGGGCGTGGTCAAGCAAACCATTGATGGCCTTGATCATTGGGTCGTTTTCGTCATTGCCAACGGCGTAGGCATTAAAGCCCATTTTTTGTGCGACATCCTGCCGTTGTTTGGCTTTTTCTTCCTCCAGAATCCTCGCCGGGATACCCACTGCTGTGGCGCCTTCCGGTACATCCTTCACCACTACGGCATTCGAGCCGATGCGTGCATTTTTACCCACGGTAATCGGCCCCAGCACTTTGGCGCCGGCACCAATCACCACGCCCGCTTCCAGCGTTGGGTGGCGTTTGCCTTTGTTCCAGCTGGTGCCGCCCAGTGTCACGCCGTGATATAGCGTGCAATCATCACCGATGACAGCCGTCTCACCGATGACCACCCCCATACCATGGTCGATAAATACACGACGGCCAATGGTAGCGCCCGGGTGAATTTCAATGCCGGTAATCCAACGCGCAAAATGCGACAAGGCGCGCCCCAGCCAATACATGCGATGGCCCCATAGCCAGTGGCTAAACCGGTGCAGAATCAGCGCATGCACGCCAGGGTAGGTAGTCAGAATTTCAATATGTGTGCGTGCTGCCGGGTCGCGGTCAAACACAATCGAAATGTCTTCTTTGAGGTGATTAAACATGCGCGCATTATGCCATAACTGCCAGTCGCCACTGGCCGAGATTTTGTGCGCACTACCGTCATTTAGCATATAACGCATGCCAAACGTTTTTTCTCTGTCCCCTCTGTGTTCTCTGTGGCTAAGCAAAAAAACACACGTACAATAATCAGGTTTTCTCAACTCGATGGTCACGATGTCTAATGCTTGCCAAACCTGTGGCGCCTGTTGCGCCAGTTTCCGTGTGTCGTTTTACTGGGCAGAAACCGACGCGCATCCCTTGGGTACGGTGCCGATACACTTGACGCGCAAAGTTAATGATACCTATGTCTGCATGCAAGGCACAGAAAGCAGGCCGGTGCGTTGTGCAGCCTTGCAAGGCACGGTAGGGCAAGCCGTTGGTTGCAGCATTTATCCATTACGTTCAAGTACCTGTAGCGCGTTTGAGGCGGGGTCGGTGGTGTGTAACGAGGCCAGAGCCAAGATAGGACTGGCTGCAATTTAGAAAAATTGACCACAGTTACACAGAGAAATTCTTTGTTTGTTTTTCTCTGAGTCTCAGTGCCTCTGTGGTGAGATGTTGGTTCTTTAGTATTTGCTGTGTTTTTTCGGGTTGACGGTCAGTGTCAGTATGCCGCGTAGCAGATTCACTTCTTCTTTTTCCAGTCGGGTGCGGCCATACAGACGGCGCAGGCGCTCAAACAGTTTTTTGGGCGCACGCGGGTTGATATAGCCAATATGCTCCAGCACTTCACGCATGTGTTCATACAACCGCTCCAGGTCCTCTTGCGTCGCCAGCGCTGCCGCTTTTTCAACATAATGCAATTGCCCGCTGGTCACCGCCATGCGTGTTTCGTAGCTCATTACCTGCACCGCTTGTGCCAAATTCAGCGAGGTGTATTCCGGGTTGGCCGGAATGGTGGCCAGTACGTGGCATTGGTCAGCCTCGGCATTGCTCAGTCCGCTCATCTCGGTGCCAAACACCAGCGCCACTTCGCTGTGTTGTGCCACCAGGCTGACTTCTTGCGCTGCTTCGCGCACGGTCATCACCTGCTGTGAGAGCGAACGATCCTTGCCACTGACGCCAATCACGAACTGGCAATCGGCCAAGGCCTGTTCCAGCGTCTCTGTCACCACAGCCTGATCCAATACATCACCAGCATTAACAGCCAGTGACTTGGCTTCACCATCTGGAAAGTGTTTGGGGCGCACCAGATACAAGCGATGCAGGCCCATGGTTTTCATGGCGCGGGCGGTGGAGCCGATGTTGCCGGGATGGCTGGTTTGGCACAACACTACGCGGATACGGCTAAAAAGGGGGGATTCAGTGGTGGCAGACATGGCAGAAAGAAACGCTTGCCGTTTGTGGCGGGGCGCGTAAAAAGCTAAAATAGCATTTTAACAGTTCACACAAGAATCCCACAGCATGCATCCAACCCTCAATGTCGCCATTCGCGCTGCGCGCGAAGCAGGCAAAATCATCAACCGAGCCGCCATGGACATTGGTGCGCTAAAAATCGAGCAGAAAGACACCAATGACTTTGTCAGTGAAGTGGACAGAGGCGCTGAAGACGCCATCATTGCGGTTTTGAAAGAGGCCTACCCTAAGCATGGTTTTTATGGTGAAGAAAGTGGCAAAACCAATAGTGAGTCAGACAGCATCTGGATCATCGACCCGCTCGATGGCACCACCAATTTTTTGCATAGTTTTCCAGCGTATTGCATCTCGATTGCCTTGCAAGAAAAAGGGGTGTTGACCCAAGCTGTGATCTACGACCCGGTGCGCAACGACCTGTTTACTGCCACCCGAGGCAGCGGTGCGTTTCTCAACAACCGCCGAATCCGAGTGACTCAACGCGCCAAATTGCAAGATGCACTGCTTTCCACTGGCTTTCCATTCAAAGACTTTAGCTACCTAGATACCTATCTCAATATTTTCCGCGACATGGCAAAAAAAACCTCAGGCCTGCGACGTCCAGGCTCGGCTGCGCTGGATCTGGCCTATGTGGCGGCCGGGTTTACCGATGGCTTTTTTGAAATTAACCTGTCGCCCTG
>CAYYBN010000144.1:0-5310 GCA_964470225.1 uncultured Methylotenera sp.
GAAAAAAACAAAACCCAAACCGCTGACTGGCAATCCGAGGCAGGCAATCCAGCACCCAAAGCGGTGGTGATTGCCGACGACACTACCAAAGCCGATGAGGCCTACCGTCTGGCCTGTGAAGGCACCGCCTTGTTGTATCGCGGGGATTTTCAAAATGCCAAACAATTGCTGCAAGCGATTACCCGCCGGGTAGACCGTAAACCAGTTAAGCCCGCAGCAAGTTTGCTAGAAGCCTTTCATCAGCACCGCGCCCGCCAGATAGGGCGTGCCAATATCACCAACAAAGTGCTGATTGAGCTTAAATACGGACAATGTGACCTGCCACGCGCGCCAGATGTCAAAGCGGCAGTGCAGGGCGCACTTATCGTCGATGAAAAAACCAACAAACTCCCCGCCAAGTTGGTGCTTTCGCTGCGTGAATTGCTAGGCATGGTGGGTGCCCACGAGTGGCGCAAAAAAGGCGTGCCGATTGCGGCGCTCAATGCCCATATCCACGCCCATTACGGCGTTTATTCGCCGGTACGTGGCGAGTATCTGGCGTTAATCGACCAAGCCCCGCTCAACAACCCGCAAATCGCCTGGGATATCGGCACCGGTACCGGTGTGATTGCCGCCATGTTGGTGATGCGCGGGGTCAAACAAGTCATCGCGACTGACACCAATCCACGCGCCTTGGCCTGTGCCGCTGAGAATATTCAACGCCTGAACATGCATACGAATATCCGGTTACTGGATGCTGATTTGTTTCCGGAAGGCCTTGCCGATTTAATCGTCTGCAATCCGCCGTGGTTGCCCGCCAAAGCCAATGCGCCGATAGAGCACGCCGTCTATGACCCTGAAAGCAGAATGCTCAAAGGCTTTTTAAATGGCGTTAAAGCCCATTTAACCCCCAACGGTGAAGCATGGTTGGTGATGTCCAATCTGGCCGAACTCATCGGCCTGCGCAAGTCTGGAGAACTGGTCGAATGGATTGTCAATGCTGGCTTCGACATTGTACAAAAATTAGAAACGCAACCTCATCATGGCAAAACGCGGGATAAAACAGACCCATTATTTGAAGCGCGAAGTAGAGAAACAACAAGTTTGTATCGGCTAGTTTCTAAAAGTTGAGATCATTTTGTTATGAGTACTACAAGTAGAAATGTACATATTTCCTCTATTTACTTATATGAGTCTGGATATGGTCCGTCTGGTGATTTGACCCGGTATGACTGGAGAAAAGAGTGCTTAGAAAAATTACTGAATAGTGACAAAAATCAATTTCTAGCTTGGCAGAAAGTTATAAAAGATAAGTCTTTAGATCGTGATTTACCAATCAAAAATTATGCTTTAGAAGTTACAGAGACGGAAGATTTAAAAAAAATTCGACTAAACAGAAGTAGTAATAATGTTGTTCTGGATTTTTCTGGGCAAAATTTTTTTGGTAAAGGCGTTAATTTCAATGATTATGAATTTTTGTTTGAAGTTGATTTTCGTGGCGCGATTTTTGGGTCCATAGTTAGTTTTGAGAATGCAATTTTTGATAAATCAGTATTTTTTGACTGGGCAAGCTTTGAAAGTGTCAGTTTTAGTTTTGCAAGGTTTAACGATATCCATTTTGAGAACGTCGTTCTCAATGGTTCAATTAATTTTGGCGCAGCCTTGTTTAATAGCCGCTCCTATTTTCAACGAACGGTTTTTAAATCTTCTTCTATCTTTCAAAATACAGAATTTGTACGTGAGGTGGATTTTTCTAAAGTTTTATTTAATGATTTGGTAGCTTTTGCCAATGCTAGATTTTTGGATGAATCACACTTTTTTGAGACCAAGTTTTTAGGGCTTGCTTACTTCTCAAATACGCTTTTTGAAGGCAGATCTGATTTTTACAAATCAAAAATGAAAGATGTGTTTTTCGATTACTCGACCTTTAATAAAGTTACTTTTCTTTCTTCAGAGTTAACCTCATCTTCATTTAGTCACGCTACTTTTACTGAGAGTACAGAATTTAATTTATGCAATTTTTCTGAGACTAACGATTTTTCAGATGCTATATTTGAAAAGTATGCCAGTTTTGAAAATTGTAGGTTTGATTGCGTTGCTAATTTCAATAATGTTTTTTTCAAGACTAGATTCCCATCTTTTGTTGGATGTAGCATAGGTTCGACTAGAGTTGAATTTTCTGACGAAGGATATTTTCCAAAATCTGATTTTTCTCACGGTGCAATCAAAAAAATAAGTTTCTTAAAAAGGCTATCAGACGAGCATGGACAGTTAGATCAGGCCATCGATTTTAATGCGATGGAGTTGCGAGCAAAGCGTCAATCGGCATGCTATAAACTTAAGCCTGAAAACCACAAAGATTCAAAGTGTTTGCAATCACATTTAAGTTGGCGTGTTTTCATCCGAATTTCTAATTTATTTAAAGGCGATTTTTGGTTTTGTGTAGTTACATTTTTGTATGAAAAAACCTCGGATTTTGGACGTTCTTACACTCGCCCCCTCTTTTTACTTATCGGCTTAATGGCTGTCAGTTATCTGTTTGGCATTTCATCTGCGTATCAAAATAGCCCGGCATTAAAAAATCGCTCACGCCAGCCCATTTTTACCGAGTTATCCAGAGTGTATGTCTACGAATCAGATTACTCTCCATTTTTAAAGCTCTCAGGCTATCGTGCAGCAATGGAATATAGTTTGTACCGATCAGGTAATTTTTTAGATTTTAGTGATGCAGATAAAAATACGGCCTCAATCAATATGCGTCTGTTTGGTAGTGAAATTGAACCTTGGTGGGCGCGTTTGTTTGGGTTTTTTAAAGGGATATTCACTGCTATTTTGCTGTTCCTGATTGCGTTGGGTTTGCGCAATAAGTATCGTGTAGGTTGAGATTATCATTAAAGGAAGTTATGTCTTTAGGTCCCATTATGCTGGACGTCGTTGGCAAAGAGTTAACCGCCGATGACATCCGCCGTTTACAACATCCGTTGGTGGGTGGGGTGATTTTATTTGCGCGTAATTTTGAAAGTTGCGAGCAACTGAAAGCGTTAACGGCCAGTATTCATGCGGTGCGGCAGCCGCCGTTGCTGATTGCGGTAGACCATGAAGGTGGGCGTGTGCAGCGCTTTAGGGATGGGTTTACCAAAATTCCGCCCATGCGCGAGTTTGGTCATATCTGGGACAAGCAGCCACGCAAAGCCAAAGAGCTGGCGGTGGAGGCGGGCTATGTGCTGGCGGCCGAGTTGCGGGCGCATGGGGTGGATTTTAGCTTTACGCCGGTGCTGGACATGGATTATGGCGATAGTCTGGTGATTGGTGACCGCGCTTTTCACCGTGATCCACAAGCGATTAACGAGCTGGCGTTTAGCCTGATGCAGGGTCTGAAAAAAGCCAGCATGGCGGCGGTGGGCAAGCATTTTCCCGGTCATGGTTTTGTGGTGGCGGATTCACATGTGAGTATCCCGGTCGATGTGCGCGAGTTTGACCAGATTGCGCAGAATGACATGCAGCCGTTTGTGCGCATGATAGACGAGGGTTTGCATGCGGTGATGCCTGCGCATGTGATTTACCCCAAAGTGGATGATAAACCGGCAGGCTTTTCGCCACGCTGGCTGCAAAAAGTGTTGCGTGAGCGGCTGGCGTTTAACGGCGTGATTTTTAGCGATGATTTAAGCATGGAAGGCGCGACGGTGGCGGGCGATGTTACCTCGCGTGCGCTGGCCGCGCTGAATGCTGGCTGCGACATGATACTGCTGTGTAACCGGCCTGACCTGGCCGATGAACTGCTGGCCAATCTGGACTGGAAGATGTCTGCGCAGAGCATTGCCCGTCTGGCACGCATGCATGGCGGCCATCATCCGCAGGACATGGTCGCTTTGCGGGAGAGTGCAAGCTACGTTGAAGCGGTGAAACGGGTGGCCATGGTGGGCCAGAAAGAAGCGGATTTGTTTGCCTAAACGCCAGCTTAAATCCTTGTCTGCAACACAATTGTCACAATTTTTGGCTTGAAACTTTATGCAATTGTCTTTATCTTAACCATGTAGTCATTTGATTACTTTTTTGAAAGAGGAATGAATAATTATGTCTGATATGCAAGTATTAGGTCGTGAAGGTGGTGTGTCGGCCACGCAAAACCGTGTGTTGCGCAATACATACGCGTTGCTGGGTGTGAGCATGATTCCAACCGTCATCGGCGCGTATGTCGGTCTGCAAATGAATTTTGGCTGGATGGCAGCGCACCCGTTTATGTTTGCCATTGGCTTTATGGCCGTGATGTTTGGGATGTTTAAACTGATTGCCGTGAATCAAAACAGCGGCTTGGGTGTGTGGTTGTTGTTGGGCATGACCTTTGTGTTTGGTGTGCTGTTAGGCCCAATGTTGCAGCATGCGCTGCACTTTAGAAACGGTGCTGAAATCGTCGGTCTGGCTGCTGCGGGTACCGGGATTACTTTTCTGAGTCTGGCGGGGATTGCTTCATCCCCCGCGCGTGATTTTAGCGGCATTGGCAAGTTTCTGATGATCGGTTTGGTACTGGCGATTGTTGCTGGCTTGGCCAACTTGTACTTCCAGATTCCAGCCTTGTCACTGGCGATTTCTGGGGTGTCCGTGCTGATTTTCTCTGGCTACATTTTGTATGACGTGAACCAGATTGTGCGCGGCGGCCAAACCAACTACGTGATGGCGACCCTGAACCTGTATCTGGATATTTACAACTTGTTTGTGAATCTGTTGAATATCCTGTTGTCGATTTTGGGTAACCGCGACTAAATGCGATATTTCACAAGTTTTGTGTGTAGAAAACCCGCCAATTGGCGGGTTTTTTATCGTCCATGTTGAAAGGAACATGATGCAGCATTGGTTGTTATTGTTGGTGGCAATCGTGGCTGAGGTGATTGCTACTTCAGCGCTCAAAGCCAGTGATGGCCTGACCCGATTATGGCCGTCTGTGGTTGTGGTAGGCGGCTATGGGTTTGCTTTTTATGCCTTGTCATACACCATCAAAACTCTGCCTATGGGCATTTCGTATGCCATTTGGGCGGGTGTGGGGTTGGCCTTGATTACGCTGGTGGATTGGCTTTGGTATGGTCAGCGTATTGATGGCTGGGGCATGCTCGGTATTGCGCTGATTGTAAGCGGGGTATTGGTAATACACCTGCTATCGCGTAGCGAAATGGCTTAGAGGTCGGATGAGACCTCGGGCTGTGCAGCTTTACGGCGTGCCTTAAAAAAGCGGCTTAATAATTCTCCGCAAGTCGTGGCCAGTACGCCGCCAGTCACTGCACAGTGGTGATTTAACTGTTGCTCGGCCATCAGATTCAGCACGCTGCCGCAGCAGCC
>CAYYBN010000145.1:0-5294 GCA_964470225.1 uncultured Methylotenera sp.
CTTTCTGGATAAATATATTGGTATCGTCCATATTAGCAGCCATGGCCAATTCATCATTCATTTCGAGAAATTCGTACAAACCGATACGCCCCAAATAGCCACTACGGTTACAATGCTGACAACCTTTACCATGACGGAAGGCATGGCTTAGCGCCTCGGGCCCTGCCAACTGTTGCAACCAGACCCGCTCGGCCTCATTCGGCGCATGGGCCTCAGTGCAATGCGGGCAAATCAATCGTACCAGCCGTTGTGCCAGCACGCCCAGTAGCGACATGGCGACCATAAAGCGTGGCACCCCCATGTCAATCAAACGCACTGGGGCGGTGGAAGCATCATTGGTATGCAGGGTAGACAACACCAGATGCCCAGTCATGGCGGCTCGCAAGCCGGTTTGCGCAGTCTCTTCGTCGCGCATTTCGCCCAGCAGAATGATGTCCGGGTCCTGACGCAAAATGGCACGCAACAGTTTGGGGAAGTCCAGCTCGATTTTTTCATTGACCTGGGTTTGTATGATGCCGGGCAAGCGGTATTCCACCGGATCTTCAACTGTGATGACCTTGCTATCCGCCGAGTTCAGTTCGTTCAGTGCCGAGTACAAAGTGGTAGTTTTGCCACTACCGGTGGGCCCAGTGACCAGCACCATGCCACTGGGCCGCCGTATCATTTTGCGAAAGCGCTGCAACAACTCGGCAGGCATCCCTAAGCGGTCCAGATCAAAATGGCCACTGTTCTGAATCAGCAGACGCATGACCACAGACTCACTGTACTGTGTCGGCATGGTAGAAAGTCGCATGTCTACCACTTTGTTTTTCACGGTAAAGCCAAAGCGACCATCTTGCGGCAGACGTTTTTCCGAAATATCGAGTCCAGCCATGATTTTCAGACGCATGACCAGCGCATTGGCTATCTTGATATCGGCCTGGGTTTGAAAGTGCATGACGCCATCAATGCGAAAACGGATATTCAGCTTGTTTTCCTGTGGCTCGATATGGATGTCTGACGCCCGCACCTGCACGGCATCTTCAAAAATGGTTTGCAGCAGTTTGACTACTGGCGCATCGTCCACACCCAGATCAATGCCAATCAAACTGGCCAAATCGACATTACTGGCATCCAGGTCCTGTTGCAACTCCTGCGCCAATGAGGAAATTTCCTCGGTTAACCGGTATGAGCGGTCTATGGTTTGCATCAGCAAACTTTCCTGCACCACCACCAGAGCAATGTCGCGCTTCAGCAGACGGGTCAACTCGTCATAGGCGTACACATCGGAAGGGTCGGCCATGCCAACCAGATAAGCGGTTTGTTTGTCTTCCAGCAACAAAGCTCGAAAACGTCGCGCCTGCACTTCTGGCAGCTTTTGTACTTGTTTGACATCCAGCTCGTACTTGCCCAAATCCAGAAACGGGATATTCAACTGGTGGGCGACGGCTTCAGCAATCTGGCGCTCGGTAGCAAATCCGCGTTCAGCAATAATACGTCCCAGACGACGACCCGACAGCCGTTGCTCCTCCAGCGCCAGCTCCAACTGATTGGCGCTGATAAAGCCTTCTCTCACCAGAATTTCACCTAAACGTATCTTGACGGGACGTGCCATGCAGTCTTAAACACTCTCTTGTTACACCATTTTTGACTATCATATCACCAACATTTTCCATTGATGCTGATAAACAGATTACCTAACATGTTTCATATCGTGCTATTTGAGCCAGAAATCCCGCCCAACACGGGCAATATCATCCGTTTGTGTGCCAACGTCGGCGCCAGCCTGCATCTGGTCAAGCCACTGGGGTTCGGCCTGAGTGACAAACAATTGAAGCGTGCCGGGCTGGACTACCATGAGTATGCACAGTTACAGGTGCACGAGGACTGGACTGCTTGCCAGCAGGCATTGGCGGGCAAGCGCATGTTCGCATTGACGACCAAAGGCAGCACACGCCACAGTGAGATTGCCTTTGCCGATGATGATGTGTTTGTATTCGGACCAGAATCGCGTGGCTTGCCCGACAATATACGTAACGCTTTTCCAGCCGAACAACGCGTACGCTTGCCCATGCAGCCTAACAGCCGCAGCCTCAATTTGTCGAACTCGGTAGCCATCTTGCTGTATGAAGCCTGGCGACAAACCGGCTTTGACGGCGGACTATAGGCAAAAAAAACCCCGGTTAAGGGGTAACCGGGGTAACAGGCCTCATCGTAAAGGCTTCCGCTCAGGGAGGAAAGAAGCGGAAAGATGACTCGCATCATCTTCACGTTCTGAGTGGTGTCTGCAAAAAAAGTTCAGGCTTTTTTAGATAACATCCCTGATGGCTAACGCGAGGGCAAAACGCCTGGCAGAATGCACAGGCCATGCGATAATAGTGACATGCTGAACGACGCCTCTCTACTTCAGGGTTTAAACGATAAACAACTGCAAGCGGTCACCCTGCCGCATGTCTCTGCGCTTATTCTGGCCGGGGCTGGCAGTGGCAAAACCCGCGTGCTGACCACCCGCATCGCCTGGCTGATTCAAACTGGCCAGACTTCGCCCATGGGCATCATGGCAGTGACGTTTACCAACAAAGCCGCCAAAGAGATGCTCACGCGGCTAACCAGCATGCTGCCGATCAATACGCGCGGCATGTGGGCGGGCACTTTTCATGGTCTGTGTAACCGCATGTTGCGCGCACATTACCGCGAGGCAGGCTTGCCTAACACTTTTCAGATTCTCGATACTGCCGACCAACTATCGGCCATCAAGCGCGTCATGAAAGCGATGAATGTCGATGACGAGAAATACCCGCCCAAGCAGGTGATGGGTTATATCAACGGCTGCAAGGAAGAAGGCCTGCGTGCCGACAGTGTAGAAGCCTACGACGGCCATAGCCAGAAATTGCGCGAGCTCTACGCCGCCTATGACCAGCAATGCAACCGTGAAGGCGTCACCGACTTTGCCGAGCTGCTGTTGCGTTGCTACGAGTTATTACAACGCGAACCACATATCCGCGCCCATTATCAGCAGCGCTTTCAGTACATTCTGGTCGATGAGTTTCAGGATACCAACCGCTTGCAGTATTTATGGCTCAAGCTGCTGGGCGGCACCCACAACAGTATTTTTGCGGTTGGCGATGATGACCAGAGCATTTATGCCTTCCGCGGTGCGCGGGTCGGCAATATGAGCGACTTCCAGCGTGACTTTAGTGTACAAAATATCGTCAAACTGGAAGAAAACTACCGCTCGCATAGCAATATCCTCGATGCTGCCAATGCAATTATTGCCAACAACACCAACCGTCTGGGTAAAAACCTGTGGACCTCGGCTGGCAAAGGCGAGCCGATTCGGATTTACGACGCCTACAACGACACCGACGAGGCGCAGTTTATTGTTGATGAAGTCAACATGCTGCAAAACGAGGGTGTGGCGCTGGGTGACATGGCCTTGCTGTATCGAAGTAATGCGCAGTCGCGCATTCTTGAACATACGCTGTTTTCAGCCAATATCCCGTACCGCGTCTATGGTGGTTTGCGCTTTTTTGAGCGTGCCGAAATCAAGCACGCACTGGCTTATATGCGGCTGATTGCCAATGCCAATGACGACACCGCCCTGCTGCGCATCGTCAACTTTCCGCCGCGCGGTATCGGTGCGCGTGGGCTGGAGCAGTTACAGGAAGCCGCACGCCAGAACGAATGCAGTCTGTGGCAAGCCGCCACCAACAAGGTCGGCGCAGGCACGCTGGGGGCCAAAGGTCTGGATGGCTTTGTGGCTTTAATCCGCCAAATGGTCGATCAAGGCTATGGCATTACACTAGGCGAGCTGGCCGAGCTGGTGATCGAGCGCAGCGGCCTGATGGCGCATTACCAGAACGACAAGGAAGGCGAAGACCGCATCGAAAACCTCAAGGAACTGGTCACCGCTGCCGTGGCGTTTAGCAAGCAAGACTTGGGCAACCACCACAATATGGAAGAAGATGCCGACCTGCTGACCCAGTTTTTAAACCACGCCAGCCTCGAAGCCGGTGACCATCAGGCTGACATCGGCCATGAAGCCCTGCAACTGATGACCGTGCATGCCGCCAAAGGCCTGGAGTTCCATAGCGTATTTATCAGTGGCGTCGAGGAAGGCCTGTTCCCGCATGACCAGGCCGCCTACGAAAACGGCGGTCTGGAAGAAGAGCGCCGGCTGATGTACGTCGCCGTCACCCGCGCCCGTCAGCGGCTGTACCTGACTTATGCACAAAGCCGCATGTTGCATGGTCAAGTACGTTATGGCATCGCCTCGCGCTTTGTCGATGAAATTCCGGCCGGGCTGACCAAACGCCTGAATAGCAAACCGGCAGCCAAAACCTATGCAGCAGGTGGCCAATATATGCCACAAGTTGCGGTCGCACCCAGTGCCCAAGCGTCTTACCCGTTCAAAATCGGCCAGAGCGTGCGCCATGGCAAATTTGGTGAAGGCGTGGTGGTTAGTTACGAAGGTAACGCCAGTGACTTGGCAGTGAAAATCAATTTTGACAGCGCTGGTCTGAAAACGCTGATGCTGGAATACGCCAAGCTTGAAAAGCTGTAACCGTTCATGCCTGTGAATAAAAAACCTCACCACGGTGAGGTTTTTTATTCACAGGGACAATAAAGAGCAGTCAGATAATAAAAGTATGCCCTGTCAAAGCAATCGACCTAAACTACGGGTGCTGCCTGAAATACCTCTTTATAGCTGATGTACTGAAAGGCAAACATGATGGCATTGGTCATCAGCAGCACGAATAGCATGAGCATCGGCATCAGCAGTTGGGCGAGGGTAGGTATTAACGCACCGAGGATACCGATAATCAGGCCCAGACCCAGCATCAGTACCACCATGCCCATGGTCAAGAGCAACCATGACAAGCCCATGGCCCAGCCATAATGCAACATACCAGCCAGACTGGATTTGACCGCCTTGAGCAAAGGGTAGCCATTGAGGCTAATCAGCATGGGTGAAAACCAGGTGGTGACAAACAATGGCACCCACAGCAGCATGACTTTGACCAGAAAAGCCAGCATATCCTCAACAAATTGGGTCATTTGTGACTCGTTCATACCAGCCTTGGTCGGCGCATGGGCCACCAGATAGGCCAGTTCACTGCCCAGCAAAAATTTCGTGAGTACTGCATAGAGCAAACAGCTGAGACCTAGCAAGGCCAAAGCTTTCAGGCTGGGGGCTAGTTTGTTGTAGACTTGTATTGGCGAAGGCGACTGTTTCAAATCAACCTGCCGGTAAAGCAGGACTATAAACGCCATGCTGAATGGCCAGATAATCACCGTGAGCCGGCCTAGAAAGC
>CAYYBN010000146.1:0-5275 GCA_964470225.1 uncultured Methylotenera sp.
ATGGCCAGCAGTTGCAGGCCAGTGCCGATCAGGTACGTGCCATGGTGGACAGCTTCGCACAAAGTTTTGAGCGTCCAGAAGAACTGGTTAACTGGTACTACGCCGACGTAAAACGTTTAGACGAGCCAGCTGCCTTGGCTACAGAAGAAAATGTGGTGGACTGGGTACTTAAACAAGCGAAAGTTAGCAACAAAAAAATCAAGTTTGACGAATTGATGGCAGGGGCCTGATGTAATGATTTCAATGAATCTGAGCGAACATATGATGCAACAACGTATAGAGCCACAAGGCTTGGGGTATATCCCCATGGTAATCGAGCAGAGCGGCCGTGGCGAACGCTCCTATGATATTTACTCACGACTGCTTAAAGAGCGTGTCATTTTTCTGGTCGGGCCGGTGAATGACATGACGGCTAATCTGGTGGTGGCTCAATTGCTGTTTTTGGAAGCGGAAAACCCTGACAAGGATATTTCGTTGTACATTAACTCGCCCGGTGGTTCGGTAACTGCCGGTATGTCGATTTATGACACCATGCAGTTTATCAAGCCAGATGTCAGTACCTTGTGTATTGGTCAGGCTGCTAGCATGGGCGCGTTATTATTGACTGCGGGGGCGAAAGGCAAGCGCTACTGCCTGCCTAACTCACGCGTCATGATTCATCAGCCTTTGGGTGGTTTTCAGGGACAAGCTTCCGATATCGAGATTCATGCCAAAGAAATTTTATATTTGAAAGATAAGCTAAACGCCATCATGTCACACCACACCGGACAACCAGTGGAAGTGATTGCAAACGACACTGACCGAGACAACTTTATGAGTGCTGACGCAGCACAACAATACGGACTGGTCGATCAGGTGATTGCTGCCCGTTCAGCCGCCTGAACATCCATTTCATTTATCAAGCAGGGGGAATTGCATGGCGACTAAAACAGAATCAGAAAAACTGCTGTACTGTTCTTTTTGCGGCAAAAGTCAGCATGAAGTTAAAAAGCTGATTGCGGGCCCTTCGGTATTTATTTGTGATGAATGTGTAGATTTGTGCAATGACATCATCCGTGAAGAAATACAGAGCCTGAACGAAATCAAGTCTGCGGATAAAAAGCTGCCAACACCACAGGAAATTTGTGCCATTCTTGACCAGTACGTCATTGGTCAGGTACAAGCCAAAAAGAATCTGGCGGTGGCGGTATATAACCACTATAAGCGTCTGGGTTACAACCCGCTGGCTGAAAGCAGTCAGGGTGGCAAAGAAGATGTTGAAGTTCAGAAAAGTAACATTCTGCTGATTGGCCCGACTGGTTCTGGAAAAACCCTGCTGGCGCAGACGCTGGCACGTTTGCTCGATGTGCCGTTTGTTATGGCCGATGCAACCACCTTGACCGAAGCGGGTTATGTGGGTGAAGACGTGGAAAACATCATGCAGAAATTGCTACAAAAATGCGACTACGATGTGGAAAAAGCCCAGCGTGGTATCGTCTACATTGATGAGGTAGACAAGATTTCGCGCAAATCGGATAACCCTTCCATCACCCGTGATGTGTCAGGGGAGGGTGTGCAGCAGGCTTTGTTAAAGTTGATTGAAGGCACGATTGCCTCGGTTCCACCACAAGGAGGCCGCAAACATCCGAATCAGGAATTTGTGCAGCTGGACACCACCAATATCCTGTTTATTTGTGGTGGCGCTTTTGATGGTCTGGATAAAGTGATTCGTCACCGTTCCGAAAAAGGCGGTATCGGCTTTGGTGCTGAAGTTAAAAGCAAGGAAGACGTGCGTGCCGTGGGTGAGGTGTTGCGTGATGTGGAACCAGAAGACCTGATTAAATTCGGTTTGATTCCCGAGTTTATTGGCCGTTTGCCAGTGGTTGCGACGCTTGAATCGCTGGATGAAGCCGCTTTGAAAACCATATTGATTGCGCCCAAAAACGCATTGACCAAACAGTATAAAAAACTCTTCAAAATGGAAGGTGTTGAACTGGAGTTTGAAGAGTCGGCATTGCTGCTGATTGCCAAAAAAGCGTTGGAGCGTAAAACGGGTGCCCGTGGCCTGCGTTCCATTATGGAGCATGCCTTGCTCGAACTGATGTATGAATTGCCGTCATTGCAAGGCTTATCTAAGGTAATTGTTGATGCCGGTGTTATCGACCAAACCGCCCCACCAGTGATGATTTACCAAAACGCTGAAAAGCGTGTTGAAAACGCCCATTAAATCGTGCTTGCAATAGCGTTCTCGCTATTGCAAGATACTCGCCATCTGCTAATACAGATGTACTATTGAATTCTCAAAGAATGTTCCCATCTACATGACAGAGGTCTTTGCCTCTGACTCTAAAGAAAGACGCTATGACCGAACAAACTTTGCATGACACCGTGGTATCTGAAGCTACGCTGATTCCCCTGTTACCTTTACGCGATGTGGTCGTGTATCCGCATCTGGTGATTCCGTTGTTTGTTGGCCGAAATAAGTCTGTTAAGGCGCTGGAACGCGCCTCTGAAGGCGATAAGAAAATATTGCTGGTGGCACAGAAGTCTGCCAACAAGGATGACCCTGTGGCAGAGGACTTGTATGAAATTGGTACATTGGCCACTGTGCTGCAAATGTTAAAACTCCCGGATGGCACAGTTAAAGTTCTGGTTGAGGGCTTGCATCGCGTGCGAGTAACGCAATTTACGGAAACAGATGACTGCTTTATGGCGGTTGGCGCGCCAGTGACCCAGGTCGACGATCAAGCCAGCGAAGCTGAAGCGCTGATGCGTACGGTGATGACTCAATTTGACCAATACGTCAAACTGAATAAAAAAATTCCGCCTGAAATTCTGACTTCACTGGCCACTATTAATGAGCCTGGGCGTTTAGCCGACACCATTTCTGCACACCTGACGCTCAAGCTGGAAGAAAAGCAAAAGGTACTTGAAATGCTGGGTGTGGTTGAGCGCCTGGAACATCTGTTGTATCTGATGGAATCAGAAATTGACATTTTACAGGTTGAGAAACGTATTCGTGGCCGGGTCAAACGGCAAATGGAGAAAAGCCAGCGCGAGTATTATCTGAACGAGCAGGTTAAAGCTATTCAGAAAGAGTTGGGCGAGCAAGATGAAAACGCCGAAATGGAAGAGCTCGAGCAGCGTATCCGCGATGCTGCCATGCCAAAAGAAGCGCTCAACAAGGTTAATGCTGAATATAAAAAGTTGAAGCTGATGTCACCGATGTCAGCTGAGGCGTCAGTGATACGCAACTATATTGATACCTTGTTGAATTTGCCCTGGAAGAAAAAAACCAAAATCAGCAAAGACTTGCAAGCCGCCGAAGCCATACTGGATGCAGATCATTATGGCTTGGATAAAGTTAAAGAGCGTATTGTCGAATATTTGGCGGTACAACAGCGTGTCGGAAAACTCAAGGCGCCCATATTGTGCCTGGTGGGTCCACCAGGTGTAGGTAAGACTTCGCTGGGGCAAAGCATCGCGAAAGCCGTCAACCGTAAATTTGTGCGTATGGCGCTTGGTGGCGTACGTGATGAAGCTGAAATTCGTGGTCATCGCCGTACCTACATAGGCTCTATGCCCGGTAAAGTGCTGCAGAGCATGAGCAAGGTCGGCGTGAAGAACCCATTGTTCCTGCTAGATGAAGTGGACAAAATGGGCCAAGATATGCGTGGTGACCCATCCTCAGCTTTGCTAGATGTGCTGGATCCTGAGCAAAACCAAACATTTGCAGACCATTATGTCGAGGTGGATTATGACCAGAGCGATGTGATGTTTGTGGCTACCGCTAACAGTATGAATATCCCCGAACCGTTGTTAGACCGTATGGAAATTATCCGGCTCTCTGGGTATACCGAGGATGAGAAAATTAATATTGGCAAGCGTTACCTGCTGCCCAAGCAATTAAAAGCTCATGGTTTGCAAGTTGGTGAGTTGCAGATAGGCGAAACAGTGCTGCGCGATATTGTGCGCTATTACACCCGGGAGGCCGGGGTCAGACGTCTTGAGCAAGAGATCGCAAAACTGTGCCGTAAAGCAGTGAAAACATTGCTGCTATCCAAAACCAAGACCAAGCCTGTTAAAAAGGTCGCCATCAGCAGCCATAACCTGGAGGAGTATCTGGGTGTCAAACGTTATGACTTTGGTGTAGCGGCCAAGGAAAATCAGGTAGGGCAGGTGACTGGTCTGGCGTGGACATCAGTGGGTGGTGAGTTGTTAACCATAGAAACGGTGACTTTGCCCGGCAAAGGTAAAACTATTACTACAGGCAAGCTGGGGGATGTCATGCAGGAATCCGTTACAGCGGCCATGAGCGTAGTACGCAGTCGTGCTGAGGGTCTTGGTATCAGCCCTGACTTTTATGAGAAGAACGACATCCACATTCACTTGCCTGAAGGCGCAACACCTAAAGATGGTCCCAGCGCTGGTATCGGCCTGACCACAGCCATTGTTTCAGTATTGACCGGTATTCCAGCCCGTGCAGATGTCGCGATGACTGGTGAAATTACCCTGCGCGGTGAAGTGTTGGCAATCGGTGGTTTGAAAGAAAAACTTCTGGCGGCCCACCGTGGCGATATTAAAACTGTCTTGATTCCAAGTGCTAATGAGAAGGATCTTGTGGATATTCCGTTGAATATACGCAAAGATCTGGACATTCACTGTGTTAAGTGGATAGACCAGGTGTTAGATCTGGCGCTAGAAACTGCACCGCAACCGGTAAGTAAAACAGCGGCAGTCGCCGAACTGGTTAAGTCAGCAGAGGGTGGCAGCGAAGCCAGCCTCACCCATTAGAATTACCATGAAATACTGACAAAACCTGCATTTGGGCTTGACAGTGCAATTTCACAATTGATATAAAGAGCAAACAGGATGTGCCTGTCTTTTTAACTCGAATAGGGGATACACGTGAATAAATCAGAATTGATAGATCAAATCGCTAATGCTGCTGGCATCTCCAAAGCGGCTGCTGCACGCGCTTTGGATGCCACCACTGAGGCAATTGCTGGTGCTTTAAAGCAGGGCGATATGGTGACCTTGATTGGGTTTGGTACATTCTATGTCGGCGAACGTTCTGCCCGTTCCGGACGTAATCCACGCACCGGTGCCTCTATCAACATCAAGGCTGCGAAGTCTCCCAAATTTAGGGCTGGCAAAGGCCTGAAAGATGCTGTAAACTAACGTCTTTTGGTTGATAAGCAATTATTAACCATCTGCAAAACTACAATATGGATGTTGTGTTGGGTGCTTAGCTCAGTTGGTAGAGCGTCGCCCTTACAAGGCGAATGTCAGCGGT
>CAYYBN010000147.1:0-2227 GCA_964470225.1 uncultured Methylotenera sp.
TCTGGTAGTGGTCTCGGCCAGGAGACTATCGCGATTTTTGGTGCCAGTGGCACTGTCGGTTCTACTTCTTCGCTGATTGCCGCGCGTCAGGGGGCCCGGGTATTGATGGTGGCGCATGCCAGTCTGGAGTCTATGCAGCAATATGTGGCCAAACTGGCGGCCAGTGATGATGTCACACTGGAAGTGGTGGATGGCAGTACCGAACAGGCCAAGCTCGCGGTACTGAATCAAGTCAGCGTTGCGCTGTGTGCGACCCCCGCCGGTCTCCGGGTGCTGGAAGTGCAGCAATTTGCCAATTCCAGCCGCTTGATGGTGGTGGCTGATGTCAATGCTGTCCCTCCCTCTGGTATCGAGGGGGTTGATACTTTCGCCGATGGCAGCTTGATAGAAGGCACACAAGTGGCCGGGTTTGGTGCGCTGGCCATCGGTCAACTGAAATACATCACCCAGAACAAATTGCTAGAGCAAATGCTGGCGAGTGCCGAGCCCATGCATATCGATTATCATGAAGCATATGCGTATGCCTGTGCGCACGTGAGTTAACCTCGTGTCCATTCTTTAAACAATTGGTTGGCGATGAAGCTGGCGGTGATTTCACAAAGTGCGCGTATCTATGCGCACTTTGCACATCAGGCTGGCTATCAGGTATGTGCCGTCGATGGTTTTGCCGATACTGATCTTTTTGCTTCTGCTGCCGAGGTGCTGCATTGGCCGCCGATAGTCAATGGCTGGAAGCAAACAGATTTAGATGTATTAATAAACACATTGGATGGCTGGCAAGCAGATACACTGGTGCTGGGTTCCGGGTTTGAACATGACCCTGCGGCGTATGCCATGTTGTATGACCGCTATCCTGTAGCCGGCAATCCACCCGCCTGGATGACAGCCGTCAAACAGCCAGACTGGTTGGCGCAAGCGTGTCGACAGGCGGGGGTGATGACGCCCGAGGTGAGTGAGACTGCACCAACGCCGACATCTAATCAGCGCTGGTTGATCAAGCAGCGCGGTGGCTGCGGTGGTAGGCATATCCGTGACTGGCAACCGGGGGTTACAAGCGATGCCAACAGTTATTATCAGGCCTGGCAACAGGGGGTAAGTGTCGGCGGTTTGTGCATCGGCAATGGCAATGATTGCCGTTTGATTGGTGTGCACCGTTTACATCAGCATGGCTATGCGTATGCTGGGGCGACCTCCTGGCATGATCAGGCGCTCACACAGGCCATGCATACGTTGCTGGCTAAGTTGTATGCGCATATGCCATTGCTGGGGCTGTTTAGTCTGGATGCACGCTGGCACCAAGGGCAGCTGTATCTGCTAGAAGTCAATCCACGCCTGAGTGCCAGTATGCGCATTTATGCCGAGTTGCCCTTAATGCAGGCGCATCTCTCTGCCTGTCAGGGCCAGCCACTCGAATATATGGTGGTTCCTAACCGGGTGGCCAGTCACCGTATTGTGTATACGCGACAGGCCATGCCCGTGTCAGCACTGGATATGCCGATATGGCTAGAGGACAGGCCCTCTGGCGCTAAGGTTGAGGCGGGTGCGCCTTTGTGCAGTGTGTATGCCTGTGCAGAGGTTGAAGATGTGTTGCAACAACAGTTGCGGTATCAATTTGCTTATTTAAAAGAACAATGGGGGTCGTATGTCAGTGAATACATCGAATGCAACGATTAGCGTGAACGGCTACAGTGCGCCGCTGGTCGCACAGTTGATTGCCAACGCCGACGCGCTCGGTTGTGCAGTGAGCAAGCATGACAGTGGTGCCACCTTGATAGATGCCGGTATACAGGCGCAGGGTGGTCTGGAAGCTGGTCGGCTGATAAGCGAAATCTGTATGGGTGGTCTTGGCAGCGTGGCCTTGCGCCATGTACCGCATTTTGCCAACTGGCCGCTGAGCGTAGTGGTCACCGCCAAACAACCGGTGATTGCCTGTTTGGGCAGTCAATATGCGGGTTGGGCCTTGTCACACGAGAAGTTTTTTTCGCTAGGCAGCGGCCCTGCGCGCGCCATTGCGCAGCGTGAAGCCGTTTTTAAAGACATTGCTTACCAAGACACAGGCACAAATACAGTTTTGGTGTTGGAAACGGACAAGGTGCCACCGTTACAAGTGATAGAAAAAGTGGCCAAAGATACCGGACTGGCGACCGACAAGCTGACGTTTATCCTGACACCGACCCGCAGCATTGCCGGTACGGTGCAAGTCACGGCACGTGTGCTCGAAGTCGCG
>CAYYBN010000147.1:2248-5243 GCA_964470225.1 uncultured Methylotenera sp.
TTGCATAAATGTCATGCCCTGCATTTTGATCTGAATGCGGTGGTCGATGGCTACGGCATTGCGCCTGCGCCTGCGCCATCGCCAGACTTTATTACCGGCATGGGCCGTACCAACGATGCCATTTTGTTCGGCGGGTTTGTACAACTGTTTGTCAATTGTGCCGATGAGGCGGCGGAACAACTGGCCAAACAATTGCCATCTTCGGCATCCAAGGACTATGGTCGACCGTTTGCCGAGGTGTTCAAAGCCGTCAATATGGACTTCTACCAAATAGACCCCATGCTGTTTTCACCGGCCAAGGTCAGTGTCACCAATCTTCAGTCTGGCCGTACTTTCTTTGCCGGACAGTTTAATGAGTCTCTTTTAAATCATTCTTTTGGCGGATTATTTTAAAGTTATTTCCATTCTTTAATCAGGCGTCATACAATACGGTCTCGTTTGTATGACGCATCTGATGGCAGTGGATATGAAGGTCATCCCCATTTTTACCGATGAAGTCGCCAAGGATGGCGGCTGGCACGGACAGGCGCTGGCGCAAGCCTTTGCCAAACGTGGCTGGCAGGCCTTGATGGTCTCGCTGGACAGTTGTCATGTCAGCATCATCCATCAGCAGGTGCGGGTGCATATCCCCGGTTTAGCTCAGCCTGCACCAGCGGCTTTTGTGCGCGGTGTGGCGACAGGTAGCACCCAGCAGATCATTACCCGACTCAATCTTTTGCATACCTTGCAGCGTCAGGGGATGACTATCTACAACAGCGCCAAAGCGATTGAAACCACGGTAGACAAAGCCATGACCAGCCAGTTACTGGCAGAGCAGGGCATCCCGACGCCCAATACCTGGGTGTGCGAGCACCGAGGCATTGCCCATGCACGGATGCAAGCCGCGCTGGATCAAGGCAAAACACTGGTGATCAAACCCTTATTTGGTTCGCAGGGCAAAGGTGTGCGTTTGATCACACATCGTCAGGCATTTGCGCTGCCGCAAGACCCGTTTGTTGATGGCGTGTATTATTTGCAGGAGAAAATCGAGACTGGCCCTTATCAACATGACTACCGGGTATTTGTGGTGCATGGGCGGGTGCTGGCCGTGATGCAGCGCAAGGGCGCAGACTGGCTACACAATGTGGCCCGTGGTGCACGTTGCTCGCCGTGTGATGAGGCCGATGTGGCTGATTTGGGCTTACAAGCGGCCAATGCCATAGGCATGCACTATGCCGGGGTCGATTTGATTCGTGACCATGGCGGCAAACTGTGGGTAATCGAAGTCAACAGTATTCCCGCTTGGCGCGGTTTGCAAAGTATTACGCAAGTGGATATTGCGCAGTGGCTGGCGGATGATGTGCTGGGGTATTTCGCATGATGAAGATTGAACAAGCCTATTTGAACGCCTGCCTGTCCGAGCTTGAAGCACTCAAGCCGGGCAATGTGCATGTGTTTGCCGATGGCCATGGCATGCAGGTACAAGATTTTATCGACAGTGCCGAGGTGTCTGCACCGGCATTATGTGCACCCATCTGGCCAGCACAGACACAAACCCCGACTATACTTACCACTTCCAGACCGCTAGGACAGCGCATGCTGGATGCCTTGCAAGCCACCTATGACAAGGTCGGCTGCAATACCAATCTGGGCATCGTGTTGCTGGCAGGCCCTATCGTGCAGGCCGTACAACAGTATCCGCAAACGCCGCTGCCGCAAGCCTTGTCGCAAGTGCTGGGTCAGACTACGGTCGCAGATGCCGAGGCGGTGTACCAGGGCATACGGTTGGTTAAACCGGCGGGCATGGGGCAACAGGCCGACCACGATGTACAACAGTCTGCAGACATCACTTTGTTGCATGCCATGCAGATTGCCAGTGTGTATGACCGGGTGGCCGCACAATACACCTCGCAGTACAGCGAAGTGTTTGCGCATGCTTTACCCCTGTATACCGACTGTTGCCTGCGCTGGGCGCGTCCGGCCTGGGCCTTAACCGCAGTGTATCTGTACTGGTTGTCCAGGCATCCAGACAGTCATCTGGCGCGCAAATTTGGCATGGACGAAGCCGTGCGCATCCAACAACAGGCACAGCAACATGATGCGCAGTTTATCGCGCTGGAAAATCCCAAGCACTACATGGCGACCTTACTCAGATGGGATGCCGAACTCAAACAGGCGGGGATGAACCCCGGTACCAGTGCTGATTTGACCGTGTGCACGGCGCTATTGGCCAACTTGCAGGCATAGCCTGTCGTCGATTGGTTACAAGCGTACAGCACGACTCAGGTATACTGGCGGTGAATCACAAGTCGGAGCACAACCCATGAACGATACAGAGGCCACTGCAAAAGACGCCGTTCTCAGCGAAGAAGCACTGAGTACGCTGTTGCAAACCAGCTTGCCACACTGGTATGTGGAAGATGGCTGGATACGCCGCAAATACAAAACCAGTGGCTGGAAGGGCACCCTCATGGTGGTCAACACCGTCGGCCATCTGGCGGAAGCCGCCTGGCATCACCCCGACCTGACCGTCAGTTATGCCTTTGTCATCGTCAAGCTATGCACGCACAGTGCACGCGGCATTACCATGAAAGACATCGAACTGGCGCTTAAAATTGAAGAAGTGATTCAGTGGCAACCACAACTGGATAGCCAGTCGTCGCTTGAAGGCACACCACAAGACGATGTCCGTTTTAAGTACATCAAATACGATTAAATTTTACTCAGCCAATGTAGTATGCGTATCAACCAGCATGGCCTGCCTCCTGCCATTTTTCTCATGGGGCCCACCGCCAGTGGTAAAACGGCTGCCACCGTTGCGCTCCACGCACAATTTCCGCTAGAGATTATCAGCGTCGACTCGGCGCTGGTCTACAAAGACATGAATATTGGCACGGCCAAACCGGATGCCGCCTTGCTGGCGCAAGCGCCACACCATCTGATTGACCTGATTTCGCCACTAGAACAGTACTCGGCCGCCCAGTTTTGCAAGGAGGCACTGGCGCTGATGCACGCG